>JANMIX010000551.1:0-4114 GCA_031376015.1 Acidimicrobiia bacterium
ACCCGTCTGCGCTGGTACGTATTGCACGTACTGATGCTCCCGTTCGTGATCGTCATCTTCATGGCGCTTCGCTTCTGGCGGGTGCGCAAGGACGGCGGCATAAGCGGACCGCGGTGAGCGAGATCGAGGAGGTGACGACCCCATGACCGAAATCCCCGAACACCTCCGCAAGCGAGCAGAGGAAGCACGCAAGAAGGCCGCCGAGGCCGCCGGCGAGACGGCGGCGCCCGCCGCGGCCACCGGCGACGCCGGCGAGGACGCCACCCCCAGCGAGGCGGAGAGCCGTATCCCCGCGCACCTGCTCGAGCGGTCCAAGGCAGCCAAGGCGCGAGCCGAGGGTGGCACCGAATCCGCCGAGGCGGGCTCGGGGGGCGGCGTCGCCGTCGCCACCACCGCCGGCACCGCGGTGGCCGCCAGCGCAGGCCCGCCCCTGGCGGCCGGTCCCGGCGGTCACACCCAGCGCCTGCTCACCGTGGTCAAGGCCGGCTCGATCCAGGACGTCAAGGCCGCCCCGGTCGACAAGGTCCACACCTGGCCCCACCTGCTGGTGGTCGAGTTCGTGGCCAGCTTGGCCATCCTGACCTTCCTGTTCATGTTCTCCGCCCTGTTCAACGCCCCGTTGCAGCAGCTGGCCAACATCAACAAGACGCCGAACCCGTCCAAGGCACCTTGGTACTTCCTGGGCCTGCAGGAGTTGCTCACCATGTTCCATCCGATGGTGGCGGGCGTGACCATCCCCGGTCTCGGCCTGTTCGGCATGATCCTGGCCCCCTATACCGACCGCAACCCCTCCAACAAGCCCGAGGACCGCAAGTTCGCCATCGCCCTCATGACCGTGTTCCTCATGTTCTGGGCGGTGCTGGTCATCATCGGTGTCTTCTTCCGGGGCCCCGGCTTCAACTTCACCTTCCCCTGGCGGGAAGGTCTGTTCTTCGAGCTGTGAGCTGGCTCGGAGCAGAAGGGATCTCACGATGAGCAACGGAGCTCTGATCGCAATCGGTGGCGGCGTGCTGGCCGTGCTGGCCATCGCCCTGCTCGCCGGCGTGGCGCGCCGGCGAGACACCGGCGAGGCGCTCGGCACCCTGTCGCGCGAGACGGTGCGCAAGGACCGCTCGACGGCGCCGGTGGTGGTGGCCGAAGCGGCACCGACCGGCCGCGAGGTCGAGCGCTCGGTGGCGCTCGAGCGCCGCGAGCCGACCACGACCATCGAGAAGGCCGCCGGCGGTGCCGTCGCCCCGTGGTCGCCTCCCGATCCGGAGGTCTTCGGCGCCACCCGCCGTCAGTTCCTCAACCGGGGCGTCACCACGCTCATGTCCTTCGGCCTCGGGGCCTTCGGTTTGTCGGTCATCGGGTTTCTTTGGCCCTCGAGCTCGGGCGGGTTCGGCTCCAAGATCCGCGTCGGCAAGCTCACCGACATCCAGGCATCCATCGCCGCCGGCAAGGGCTTCTACTACGTGCCCGAGGGCCGGATGTGGATCACCCAGTACCCCACCGCCGCCTTGGAGAAGGCTCGCAAGGTCTACGACTCACGCATCCTGGCGGGCATGGAGGCAGGGGTCGTGGCGCTCTACCAGAAGTGCGTGCACCTCGGTTGCCGGGTGCCTCAATGCGAGACCTCGCAGTGGTTCGAGTGCCCCTGCCACGGTTCGCAATACAACCGGGTCGGTGAGAAGAAAGGCGGCCCGGCGCCTCGCGGTCTCGACCACTTCGCCATGGAAGTATCGGGCGGAAGCCTCACCGTGAACACGGGCATCATCATCCTCGGCCCGCCCATCGGCACGAACACCACCGGCCAGGAGGCCGAGGGTCCGCACTGCGTCGGTGGTGGCGAGGGCCACCACTGAGGCGAGCACCAGGAGCGACACGACCAGTGATTTTTGCCGCCGTCAGCAACGAGACCCTCGGGTGGACGATCTTCATCGTCCTCACCCTGGGCCTCCTCGCGTACGCGATCGTCAACATCGTCCGCTCGGGCAAGGCCGAGGTCGGTAGCGAGCTCGAGGTCGCCGCCAACCGCAAGCCCTATTACTCCGATGAGCAGCTCGAGGGCCCCAAGCTCGACCGCACCCTCACCCTGGCGCTGTTGATGCTGGCCGTCATCTCGATCGGCCTGCCCTTCTACTGGGTGCTCGAGCCCGGCCGGCAGAGCGGCGCTGCCACCGACTTCGACGCCAAGTTCATCAAAGAGGGCTCGCTCATGGTGCAGCCGACCGGCTCGAACCTCAACGCTCTGAACTGCTTCGGCTGCCACGGCCCCAACGGCGTCGGCGGCGTGGCCGACTACAACCTCACCGAACCCGACGGCACGATCAAGGTCGTCAAGTGGAAGGCCCCGTCGCTCGACACGGTGCTGCTGCGCTACAGCCGTGAGGAAGTCACCTTCATCCTCGTGTACGGCCGCCCCTTCTCACCGATGCCGGCCTGGGGCCTGACCGGCGGCGGCCCGCTGAACGATCAGCAGATCCAGAACCTCATCGACTATCTGGAGTCGATCCAGCTGACACCGGAACAGGCCCAGCAGAAGGCTCGGGATGCACTTGCCAAGGCCATGCAGGAGAAGGACGACGCGGGCAAGCCGGTGTACGCCTCCGAAGGTGAGGCGCTGTTCAACCTCGGCCTCTCCGACGGATTCGAGGGTGGTGCCTTCTCCTGTGGGCGCTGCCATACGCAGGGTTGGTCCTATGCCACGTCCTATGCCGAGGTGGCCGACCACTCCGGTTGTGGTGCCCTCGGCCCGAGCCTT
Organism: Acidimicrobiia bacterium; assembly: GCA_031376015.1. Taxonomy (GTDB): domain Bacteria; phylum Actinomycetota; class Acidimicrobiia; order Acidimicrobiales; family JACDCH01; genus JANMIX01. Next base: position 2,744 of record JANMIX010000551.1, read on the forward strand.
TGTGGCACCACTCGGGCCCAGTTCCCCAGCGTGAAGGACCAGATCGACTTCATCACCATCGGTTCCGAACTGGGCAAGCGCTATGGGGTCCACGGCCAGGGGTCCGGCAAGATGCCAGGCTTCGGCCAGCGCCCGGGCGAACCGGCGTTGTTCTGGATCAACAAGGGCAAGCCGCGGGACCCGAGCCCGGGCCTGCTGCCCACGGACCTGATCGAAAAGATCGTCAACTACGAGCGGTCGCTCTGACCTGCTGGCCCGGAGGACCTTCGTATGCATGTGATCGCTGAGATCGCCTGGAACCCCGAGATTCGCAACATCCTCGCCCTGTTGGTGGGGGTGATCGTGCTGTTCGGATCCATCACCCTGATCGTGGGAAGCAACGCAGGCCCGCGCACCGGCACCCTCGTCGTGCTGGCCGCCCTGTTCGGATGGATGGCCACCATGGGCGCCATCTGGTGGATGTACGGCATCGGCATGAAGGGGGAGGAGTCGCACTGGCGGGTGACCGAGATCAACTACGGCGATCTCAGCCAGGCCGACAACGCCAAAGCCAGAGGGCTCAAGACGCCCGACGAGGCCGTGCTGGTGAAGCAGATGCTGGCGGATCACCCCGATCTTGCGCCGGTGGCCAACCCCACCAAGGACTCCAAGCACGTCTACACGGTCTCGGAGTTGGTCGACGCCGGCAGCCAATTGAAACCGCCGGCCGACCTCAAGACGCAGTACCACCTCAACGCGTCGGATCTCGCCGGTTGGCGGATCCTGGTCCCCTCCGACAAGCAGCGCGGTGATGCCCAGGCGGTGGCCGACGCCGCGCTCATCGCCAACAAGGTGTTCGGCTCGAGCACCACCAGCGCCAGCTACAAGGTCATCGACGCCTACGACACCGGCGGCAAGCGCCCGCTGCCCTCCAGCGTGCACGACTGTCACCCGTGGGACCCGAGCACCTTCGGTGACTGCAAGGAACGGGTCTGGGACAACATCTACACCTCAGTGGTGCAGGTCACGCATCCCGAGCACTTCGCGCTCGTGCAGGTGCGCCAGGTGGTGCCCCAGGAGACGGTGCCCGGCCAGGCGCCCCCCACCCCCGAGTTCGATCAGACCAAGCCGGTCGTGTCCGTGGCGATGATCCGCAGCCTGGGCGACAAGCGTTTCCCGGCCTTCATGATCACCTTGATCTTCGGGATTCTGTTCGCCGTCACCTGTAACGCACTGCACCGTCGCGACAAGCTCCAGGCCGCCCACCTGGCCGCGGCCTGAGATCGGAAGGAGGAGCCCGACATGGAGCAGTACCTGCCGCTCATCACGATGGTGGTGCTGGCCATCGTGTTCGGGATCGCCTCCTCGCTGATCTCGCGGTTGGTGGCGCCC
>JANMIX010000627.1:0-3756 GCA_031376015.1 Acidimicrobiia bacterium
CCGGGCCGGCCTGCTCGGCGTGCTCGAACAGGCCCGCCGGGCGCGACTGAACCTGCCGGGCCGTGGCGAGCGGCCCGAGGAGCTGACCGAGCTCCGAGTTCCCGTGCCCGACCGGCCCGGCGTCATCGCCGAGGTGGCCACCCTGGCCGCCGATCTGGGCGTGAACATCTTCGACTTCGAGGTGGCGCACTCGGCGGAGGGAGTGGCGGGCGTGCTCATCCTGCTGGTCGCCTCCGAGCGTGTCGAGCGCCTGCAGCACGGCCTCGTCGACCGGGGCTACCGCCCCTCGGTCCGCGCCCTCACGTGAGCGCGATCCGAGTCGAACCGCTGACGGCGCCGCCGGATGCCACCGTGGTGGTTCCCGGCTCGAAGTCGCTGACGAACCGGGCGCTGCTGTGCGCGGGCCTCGCCCGTGGGGCCACCTCCCTCGTCGGTGCCCTCGACGCCGACGACACACGGGCGATGGCGGGTTGCCTGACGGCGCTGGGCGTGCGGGTCGAGACCGCGGCCGGGGGCTGGGTGGTGGTCGGGGTGGGCGGCCCTGCCGCGTGGGCCGACGCCGAGCTCGACTGCGCTCTGTCGGGCACCACAGCCCGCTTCCTGCTCCCCACACTGGCGGTGGGTGCCGGCACCTACCGCCTCGACGGCGGCGCGCCGCTGCGCCGGCGCCCGATGGGCGGGTTGCTGGACGCCGTGCGGTCGCTCGGGGCCTCCATCACCGAGGAGGGTGAGGCCGGGCACCTTCCCTTGACGGTGCGGGGCACTCCACTCGAAGGCGGGCTGGTGCGCGTGCCCGGTGCGGTCACCAGCCAGTTCCTCTCGGCGCTGTTGCTGGCGGCGCCGTTCTACCGCCGGGGCCTGGAGTTGGACGTCGACGGCGACATCGTGTCGGCCCCGTACGTGGCCATGACCCTCGACGTGCTGCGCGACTTCGGCGCCGCCCACCGTGGCCTGCAGGTGGCACCCGGCCCGCTCGTCTCGCCGGGCGCGTACGAGATCGAGCCCGACGCATCGGCAGCCTCGTACTTCTTCGCCGTCGCCGCTCTGACCGGGGGTCGCGTCACGGTCGAGGGCCTGGGGCCGGGGAGCCGCCAGGGCGACCTGCGCTTCGCCGATCACGTGCTGTCGCTCATGGGCGCCTCCGTCGACCAGGACGCCCACCACACCACCGTCACCGGACCCGCGCCGGGCGGCCTGCGTGGCGTGGATGTCGACCTGCGGGAGCTACCCGACATGGCCCAGACGGTGGCGGTGGTGGCGACCGGTGCCACCGGCCCCACCCGTGTGCGTGGCGTGGGGTTCATCCGCGGTCACGAGACGGATCGGATCGAGGCGGTCGTCACCGAGTTGCGCCGTTGCGGAATTGAAGCCCACCCCCACGACGACGGCTTCACCGTCGTGCCCGGACCCGTGCATCCGGCCGAGATCCAAACCTACGAGGATCACCGCATGGCCATGTCCTTCGCCTTGCTGGGACTGCTGCACGAAGGAATCACCATCGCGGATCCCGACTGCACCGCCAAGACCTTCCCCGGCTACTTCGATGCGCTGGGGCAGCTTCGGTAGTGTCCCCGGCCGTGCCACGCGTGATCGCCATCGACGGACCGGCGGGGTCGGGTAAGTCGACCGTGGCTCGACACCTGGCCGAGCGGCTCGGTCTCGCCTACCTGGACACGGGGGCCATGTACCGGGCGGTGGCCTTTGCGGCGCTCCGCCACGACATCGACCCTGAGGACGCCGCGAAGGTGGCCGTGCTGGCGGGACGGTTGAGCATCGAGGTCGGGGACCGAGTGGTGGTCGAGGGCGTGGACGCCACCGTGGAAATCCGCGGTCCGGAGGTGACCCGGGCGGTGAGCATCGTGGCGGCCAACCCCGGGGTGCGGGCCGAGTTGCGCAACCGGCAGCGCGAGTGGGCCGCGCAGCACGGTGGCGGGGTCATCGAAGGCCGCGACATCGGCACGGTGGTGTTCCCCCAGGCCGAACTGAAGGTGTACCTGACCGCGTCGTCGGAGACGCGTGCCGCCCGCCGGGCCAAGGAAGTCACCGACCTCGACTACGAGACCGTTGCCGCCGACATCGCCCGCCGCGACGCCAGCGACCAGGGCCGCGACGACAGCCCGCTCGCCGAGGCCGAGGGTGCGGTGCTGGTGGACACCACCGACAAGTCGATCGACGCAGTGGTCGATGAGCTACTGGGGTACCTCGATGGCTGACGCGGTCAAGCCCCTGGGACCCCGGGGACGCAACGTGTACCGGGTGGTCCGCTTCCTCATACACGTGGTGGCCACCCTGCTGGGACGGGTCACGGTGGAAGGCGCCGAGCACATCCCCCAGGACCGGCCCTTCGTGCTGGCGCCGGTGCACCGCTCGAACGTCGACTTCGCCCTCGCCGCTCTGGTCACCCGACGTCGCATGCGCTACATGGCCAAGGACTCGCTGTGGAAGTCCCGCCCGTTGGGCTGGTTCGTGTCGCTGCTGGGAGCGTTTCCGGTCGCCCGCGGCACTGCCGATCGGGAGGCGATGCAGACCTGCATCGACGTGCTCACCGCCGGCGAACCGCTGGTCATGTTCCCGGAGGGAACCCGCCGATCGGGTCCGGTCATCGAGGAACTCTTCGACGGGTCCTGCTACGTGGCGGCGCGCTGCGGGGTGCCGGTCGTCCCGGTGGGCATCGGAGGCTCGGAAGCGATGATGCCCAAGGGGGCCAAGATGCTGCACCGCTCGCCGCTGCGCATCGTCGTCGGCGCCCCGATCGAGTCACCGGCCCCGACCGAAGGTGGGCGGGTGAGCCGCAAGTCGGTGAAGGCCATGACCGAGACGCTGCACGTGGAACTCCAGCGTCTCTTCGATCAGTCCGAAGGACGCCCGACGACCTGAACGGCCCGTCGGGCCGGGCGCCTCGACCGGCCCTCAGGGCTCAGAGGGACTTGGGGGTGCCGAAGATCTCGCGCACCCGCGGCTCGAAATGCTCCAACGGGTAGGTCTCGGCGTCGGGATCGAAGGCCACCTGATCCCACTCGTCGGCGAAGCGCTCGGCCGTCGCCCACTCCTCGGCGGTGAGGCTGTCGCGGTGCTGTTCGCGAGCGTTGCTGTCGCCGTCGAAGTGGTGGTAGTAGTGCCGGCCCTGGAAGTCCTGGTGGACGAGGATCATCTTGTAGACCTCGGGCCGCACGTAGGCCTTGAGGATCTCGGCCGCGATGCGGGGATGGTTCGGCACCGAGATGGCCTTGCCGATGTCGTGGCACAGCGCAGCGACGATGACCTCGTCGTCGGCCCCCGCCTTCTCGGCCAGGGTCGCGGTCTGCAGGCCGTGCATCAGTTGGTTGCAGGAGAACCCGTCGGTGATGCCCTCCAGCGAGCGCAGCAGGGCCAGGATGCCCTCGGCCACGCGGGGCTGGTTGTCCATGGTCTCCTTGCCGATCTGGGCCCACTGCTCGGCCGTGGAGAGATCCATGCGGGTGAAGCTTGTCGCCGTCATGGCGCCAGTCTGGCGCGTCGCCCTACCGGCTGTCAGCCCCCGACGGTGCCGGGGGCTCAAAGTGCGGCGAGGACCTCGGAGGCGGCCCGGTCCCGATCCGAGTCCAACCTCTGGGCGCCGACCGTGCCGCCCAGTGCGACGGTCGCCGCCACCTCGAGTGCGCCGACCAGATCGCGCAGCTCGCGAGGCGGCGGGAAGTACTCCTCCTCCTCGGTGATGCGCACCTCCTCGACGCCCTGGCGGGGCGCCAGCCGGGCGATCACGGCATCGACCAGTTC
>JANMIX010000695.1:0-1792 GCA_031376015.1 Acidimicrobiia bacterium
GCCCCGGCCGTGCAGTGCCGAGATGGGCATCGCCTCACCGAGGCCGAGGCCCATGAGGTCCCAGACCATGGCGTCTCGGGCCCGGTCGTCGATCTTGTTGGCCACCAATACCACCGGCGCCTTCGATCCGCGCAACAGTGCAGCCACCCGGGCGTCCTCCTCGGTGATGCCCAGGGTGGCGTCGACCACCAGCAACACCACATCCGCGTCGCTGATCGCCTTCTCCGATTGCGCGCTCACCTTGGCGTCCAGCGCGTCGCCACCGGCCAGCCATCCCCCGGTGTCCACCACGGTGAACGGCCTTCCGGCCCAGTCGGCCTCGACCGACTTGCGGTCACGGGTGACGCCGGGACGCTCCTCCACGATCGCCTCACGCCGACCGACGATGCGGTTCAGCAGGGTCGACTTACCCACGTTGGGGCGGCCGACGATGGCGACGAGCGGGAGGTCAGGCACGATTGCAGCCTAAGAGGCCAGTGCCGCGCGTAGGGCAATGCCGTCGGCTGCCACGACCTCGACGGGGCGGGGCAGATCCTCCAGCGCGGTGCCATCGAGGAAGCGGCCCGCCGACAGACACACGTCGGGCAGCAGGTATCGGTGCCCCTCGGGCTGCTCACCGAGCACCCGGCGCAGGTCCTCGCCGGCCAGGAGGCCGGCCACCCCGATGTTGCCCCCGAAGTACCGATTCTCGACCTCCAGGACCCGAACGTCCGAGCGCCCGAGTTCCCCGATCAGCGGCGTCAGCACCCTCGCGCCGTAGGAACCGGTGAGCACCGCCACGGGGGCGTTGGGGCGCGGGCGCAGGGTGACCTGGCCGGGCCGCCCGCGTGGGCCGCGGTAGGGCTCGTAGTCGGTGTCGAGCGTGCCCTCCACCCAGGCGAAGAACCCGGCCCGTGTGCCGGTGGCGTCCTCGGTGCGTCCGTGCCATTCCTGTTCGAAGGTCCGGGCCATCCCGATGCCGTCCTCGTGCATGCCGAAACCCTCGTAGGTCTCGGCGTCGGGGAAGGGTCGATCGGCCAGCAGGTAGTACTCATCCGCGCAGAAGGCCATCCGGCGGCCGAGTACCTCGAGGAAGGTCGCCTGCCATTCCGTCACCAGGTCGACGACAGCGACCGCCTCGGCAGCGCTGTGGGGCCGCATGCGCGCTTCGTTCGAGTACCGGCTCACCCCCAGGGGCACGACCGCCAGCGATGCCAACTCCGGGTACTGGTCGAGGACCCCGACCAGCGTGCCGGCCAGCACGTCGCCGTCGTTCAAGCCGGGACAGACAACCACCTGGCCGTGGATCTCGATGCCGTGGTCGAGCAACGCCCGGAGCCAGCGCAGGCTGGTGGCACCGCGCCGGTTTCGCAGCATGTCGGCCCGCACCTCGGGATCGGTGGCGTGGATCGACACGTTCAGCGGGCTCAGACGCTCGGTCACGACCCGCTCCAGGTCGGCCTCGGTGAAGCGGGTGAGCGTGGTGAAGTTCCCGTAGAGGAACGACAGGCGGTAGTCGTCGTCCTTGAGGTACAGGCTCTTTCGCAGGCCGGGAGGGAGTTGGTAGATGAAGCAGAACTCGCAGTGGTTGTCGCAGGTGCGGACCTGGTCGAACAACGCCGAGTGGACCTCCACCCCGAGGGGCTGGCCTGCCCGCTTGGTGATCTCGACGCTGCGTTCGAGCCCGCCTCGCTGCAGATCGATCTCGAGGTCGGCGTCATCGGTCAGCATCCGCCAGCGGATCAGATCCCTCGGAGCCTCACCGTTGAGCCGCAGGATCTCGTCACCCACGGCCAGACCGGCACGTTGCGCG
>JANMIX010000752.1:0-1518 GCA_031376015.1 Acidimicrobiia bacterium
TTTTGGCACGAAAGAGCGTGGTGATCCGGCTTGCCGGGGAGTCCGGCGAGGGGGTCATCTCCTCGGGGGACATCCTCACCCAGGCGGCGGCGCGGGGCGGGTACTGGACGCAGACGTTCCGGACCTACCCGGCCGAGATCAAGGGCGGCCCGTGCATGTACCAGGTGCGCATGGGCGAGGACCGGATCTACAGCCACGGCAAGTGGGTGGACCTGCTCGTCTGCTTCAACCAGGAGGCCTGGGACCTCCACTGGGACTCCCTCGGCCCCGACGGCGTGATCCTCTACGACGAGACCGCCGTGGAGATCCCCGCCGAGTTCGCCGCCCGCGCCCGTCCGGTGCGGATGGAGAAGCTCGCGAAGGAGATCGGCGGCTCGCTGCGCGCGAAGAACATGGTGGCCGTCGGCGCCGTGTCCGGGGTGATCTCGTTCGACACCACCCCGATCGAGGAGCTGGTGCTGCGCCGCTACGCCCACAAGCAGGGCGTGGCCGACGCCAACATCGCCGCGCTGCGGTCCGGCGGCGAGGAGAGCGGCGACCTCAACGGATCGCTCGCCATCACCAAGGCCGTTGAGGTGGAGGAGGACCGGATCCTCCTCTCGGGCAACCAGGCCATCGCCGCGGGCGCCATCGCGGCCGGGCTCCAGTTCGTCGCCGGCTACCCGATCACCCCGGCCTCCGACATCCTCGAATGGCTGTCGGCGAAGCTGCCCCAGGTGGGCGGCATCACGATCCAGTGCGAGGACGAGATCGCCTCGATCTCCGCCGTGCTCGGCGCGTCGTATGCCGGCGCGAAGGCCATGACGGCCACCTCGGGCCCCGGCCTCTCCCTGATGACCGAGATGCTCGGCTACTCGGGCACCGCGGAGATCCCCTGCGTGGTGGTCGACGCGCAGCGCGGCGGCCCCTCCACCGGCCTGCCCACCAAGACCGAGCAGTCCGACCTGCAGCACGCGCTCTACGGCGGCCACGGCGAGGCCCCGCGCGTGGTGATCGCGCCGGTCACGGTGGAGGACTGCTTCTGGGCCACGATCGACGCGTTCAACTACGCCGAGCGCTACCAGGTGCCGGTGATCCTGCTCACCGACCAGGGCCTCGCGACCCGGATGGAGGTCATCCACAAGCCCGACACCTCGGATCTCGACCTCTGGACACGGACGACCTCGGCCGACGTCGAGGGCGAGTACAAGCGCTACGAGCTGACCGAGGACTCCATCTCGCCGATGGGCATTCCCGGCGAGGTCAACGGGCGCTACGTCTCCACCGGGATCGAGCACGACGAGTACGGCCACCCGACCTACACGCCCGAGAACCACGTGGCCATGCAGACCAAGCGCTGGGCCAAGCTGGAGCCCCTCAAGAACGGCATCGTGCGCCACGCCCACCACGGCGAGGAGCAGCCGGAGATCGCGATCATCGGGTTCGGCTCCACCTTCGGCGCCGTCCGCGAGGCCGTCGATCTGGCCCGCGCCGAGGGCGTCTCGGTCGGCGCCTTCTACCCGCGGGTGCTCGGCCCGT
>JANMIX010000755.1:0-5545 GCA_031376015.1 Acidimicrobiia bacterium
ACGCGCCGCCCACGGCGATGGGCATGAGCCGTTTGGCGCCCAGTTCCTTGGCGCTCACCCCCGCAGCGGCGATGGCATCGGGATCGCCGGCGACCACCACGTTGCCGGGCGCGTTGTAGTTGGCGGGCCACACGTCGTTGCCGGCGCGCCGGCAGGCCTCGGCCACGGCGTCGTCGTCGAGCCCCAACATGGCGGCCATCGTGCCGTTGCGGAACCCGGCCGCCTCCTGCATCGCCTCGCCCCGCTCGGTCACCAGGCGAGCGGCCTCGGCGATGCCGAGGGCCCCTGCGGCGGTGAGGGCGGTGTACTCGCCCAGGCTGTGGCCGGCGGTGATGACCGGGGTCAGGTCGGGCCAGCGTGCTCGAACTGCGTCGAGCACCACGAGACTGTGGGCGAAGGTTGCCAGCTGGCTGTTGCGGGTCTCGGTGAGTTCGGCTCCGCTGGCGTCGAGCAGCAGGTGGGTGACGTCGCGGCCACTGGCAACTTCGATCGCCTCGACCACCTTCCAGGAAGGCTGATCGCGCCAAGGCGCCCCCATGGCGGGTTGTTGGGATCCCTGTCCAGGGAAGAGGAAGGCGAGAGGCATCGAGGGCAACAGACCGATCGTGGAGCGGGAAGGTTTCAGTTTCGTGGCGGTGAGGTGAATGCACGCTCGGCGGCGCTGAGCTTGCGGCTGCGCAACGCAGCGACCGCACCCAGGGCGCCGCCGGTCAACACCAGACGGCGGAGGCGGCGACGGCGGCGTACGGCAGGGCGGGTTCGGCGGCGAAGGAGCGGCATCAGGTGGAGGCTACGCTGACCGGCCCGGCCCGGATAGCCCAACGGCAGAGGCAGCGCACTCAAACTGCGTCCAGTGCGGGTTCGAATCCCGCTCCGGGCACGCCGGACCTCGCAGCGCAGCCGCGCTGCGGTGGCGCGGTCAGCCGATGGTGGCTCGCTCGGCGGCGCGCAGCGCGCTCGCTGCGGTCCGGACCGCTTCTCGGGCGATGGCCAGCGCGGTTGCGGTGCCCCCGCCCCAGACCTCCCCGGTACGTGTCCATTGCTCGCCCTCGATCGTCTCGACGGTGGCGGCCAGCGCCTCGGATTCCACCCGCAGGTAATCGGTGGCGGCCGTGATCCCTCCCGACGGGTGCGGCCATTCCCTGGCCTCCTCGGTCATCACCGCGGCAGGCAGCTCCGCGTTCTGGCGCACCAGCACCGCGCCGAGGGCGTCGTTGGCCAGCGCCAGGTGGCGGGCGGCGTAGTGGGCCCAGTCCAGGGCGTTGTGGCCGCTGCTGTCGGGGTGCCGGGCGCGCTGTTCGGCCTCTTCGGGATCGCTGCCGGCCAGCACGGCGCCGAAGCGACGAGGGAACGAGCGCAGGGCCGCCACCACGTCGGTCGGGCTGAGGGCGCTGACGTCGGGTCCGTTCAATCGAGGTCCTTGCTCTCCCGGCGTACCCGATCCACGAGGTGGCTGGGCAGGATGTCGTAGTGATCATGGGTGGCGCGGAAGCGGCCGCGCCCGCCGGTGAGGCTGCGAAGGTCGATGGCGTAGCGCACGATCTCCGCGGTCGGCACCATGGCGGTGATGACGTGCTCGCCCTCGTCGCCGGCCTCGGTGCCCGCCACGCGACCCCGGCGGGCGTTGAGGTCGCCCAGCACGTCGCCCTGCGTCTCGCTGGGCACCGTCACCTCGAGCAAGGAGATGGGCTCGAGCAGCACGGGTGACGCCTTGGCCATCGCCTCTCGCAACGCCAGGCGGCCGGCGATCCGAAAGGCCATCTCCGAGGAGTCCACCGAGTGTTCCTTGCCGTCGGTGAGGGTGACCCGCAGATCCACCACGGGGTGACCGAACACGCCCCCGGCCTTCATCGCCTCTTCCACCCCCCGTTGCACCGCCGGGATGTAGCTGCGGCCGATCGCACCGCCCACGATCTTGTCGACGAACTCGAATCCGCCGCCGCGCTCGATCGGCTCCAGGTCGATCGTGCACACGCCGAATTGGCCATGGCCGCCCGACTGCTTCTTGTGCCTTCCCTCCACCCCGGTGACCGCGGTGGTGACCGTCTCGCGGTAGGGCACGCGGACGTCCTCGGTGTTGATGCCCACCCCGAACTTGCGTTGCAGGCGTTCGAGTGTGATCGCCAGATGTGTCTCGCCGGTGCCCGCCAGCAGGGTCTGGTGCGTCTCCTCGTTGCGCTGCACCACCAGCGCGGGGTCCTCCTCCACGATCCGGTGCAGTGCGTTGGCCAGCTTGTCCTCATCGGCCTGGGTGCGGGCCACGATGGCGATCGAGAGCACCGGAGGCGGCACCGCGATCGGCTCGATGGTCACCGGGGTCCCCTTGGGCGCCAGCGTGTCGCCGGTGCTGACCTCGTTGAGCTTGGCCACCGCGCCGATGTCGCCGGCCGCGAACTCGGTCGCCGGCACCTGTTCCTTGCCCCGCAGGCCGAAGATGCTGTGCAGGCGCACGTCGGTGCCGGTGCGGGAGTTCACCAGGTGGTCGTCGGTGCGGATGGTGCCCGACAGCACCCGGAACAGGCTCACGTGGCCGACGTACGGGTCCGCGATGGTCTTGAACACGAGCGCGAGGGGCTGGCCCGCCGGGTCACAGGCAACCGACGCAGTGGTAGCACCGGCCGTGACCTCCACGGGCGGTCGATCGGTGGGGGCGGTGCCGATCTCGCAGATGAAGTCGGCCAGGCGGTCGATGCCGATCTCCGCGATCGCAGAGCCGAGCACCACCGGGAACACCGACGCCGAGGCCACACCGTGGGCCAGCGTGTGCTCGAGCTCCTCGAAGCTGATGCTCTCGCCGCTGAGGTACCGCTCGCACAGTTCGTCGTCGGCCACGACGATGCCCTCCACCAGGTTGTCGTGCACCTCGCGTTCGAGCTCGGCCAGGTCCTCGGGCACCTCACCGTGCGTGGCGACGCCGTCCTTGTAGAAGTAGGCGGTGTCGGAGAGCAGATCGGCGACCCCCACGAACGCCGACTCCTCGCCGATGGGCAACTCCAGGGGGGCCACGCCGGCCCCGAACTTGTCCCGTAGCTGGTCGAGGGTGTGTTCGAAGCTGGCCCGTTCGCGGTCCAGCTTGTTCACGAAGATCATCCGGGGCAGGCCCAGGCGTGCCGCGATGCGCCAGGCGGCCATGGTCTGCACCTCGACACCCTCGACCGCGCTCACCACGAAGACCGCGAGGTCCACGACCCTCAGCGCGGCTTCGACGTCCCCGATGAAGTCGGCGTAGCCGGGACAGTCGAGGAGATTGACATGAAGTCCCTTCCAGTCGAAGGGAGCCACGCTCAACGAAAGGGAGAAACCCCGTTCCTTCTCCTCCGGGTCGTAATCGCACACCGTGGTGCCGTCCTCGACCTTTCCGAGACGGTTGATGACCCCGGCTTCGTGCAGCAGGGCTTCGGCCAAGGTGGTCTTCCCTGCTCCGCCGTGGCCCACCAGGGCAACGTTTCGGATCTTGTCGGCTGGACGTTCCACGTCGAAGAGGCCCCCTCTTGTCGGTTCCAGAACCCGGTCGCGGACCGCCCGCCGGCCGGTTCGCGCAGCGTAGGTCCAGTGGGCCCATCTCGCTCGTTCGACCATTCCGCTGGTACCGTTCGCGGAAACAAGCACCCTTCTGTGGAGCGAGAATGTTCGACAAACAACTACGTCCGGCCGTGGAGCAGCACTTGCGCCCCGTCGGAGCCAACATCCGCAAGGCGGGCCTCACGGCCGACCACCTGACCGGTCTGGGCATTGTCATGGCCATCGCGGCGTCCGTCGCCATCGGCGGTGGAGCGCTCCGGGCCGGGTTCTGCTTCCTGGTGCTGACCGCGGTTCCCGACGTGCTGGACGGGGCCGTGGCCAAGGCCTCGGGCACGGCGTCGCCCCGGGGTGCGTTCTTCGATTCGGTGTCCGATCGCGTCACCGACGCACTCCTGCTGGGCGGCGTGGCCTGGTACCTGTCGTCGACCCACAGCGGGCGGATCGCCGTGCTGCCGATGGCGGTGCTGGCCCTGTCGATGTTGATCTCCTACGAGCGGGCCAAGGCGGAATCCCTGGGTTTCGATGCTCGGGGCGGGTTGATGGAACGAGCCGAACGGCTCATCGCGCTGGCCATCGGGTTGCTCTTCCCCGGTGTGCTCATCGCGGTGCTGTGGATCATGGGCGCCCTCACGGCGGTCACCGCCGGGCAGCGGTTCGTCACTGTGTGGCGGCAGGCGTCGGTGGCCCGGCCCGTGCCGCTGCAGCCGTTGCGGGCGCGCCGCACCGCCCGCTCGGGTGAGCGGACCCGGCAGCGTCGAGAGCGCTGGGCCGAACTCCGCCAGTCGCGCGACGGCCGTCGCCACGGCGGCTGAGGTCGCTCGGCCCCTTGGCCGACCGCGTCACCACTGCGTACCGGGCGGGCGCCGCAGTGGCGCGCTCGATGCCCGGTTTCGTGGCCGAGGGCCTGGTGCGCGTGGGGGGCACCGGAGCGGCCGCACTCGGTGGGGCTCGGCGGCGGCAGGTGGAACGCAACCTGCGCCGCATCTACGGCCCTGACTTCGGCGGCCTGGCCATGCGCCGGGCGGTGCGCGCCACCTTCGAGTCCTACGCCCGCTACTGGGCCGAGTCATTCCGGCTTCCCGAGGTGTCACCCGAAGATCTCGACGCCGGCCTGTCCTCGGAGGGGTGGCAGCACATCGAAGCCGCCCTCGACCGGGGCGTCGGGGCGATCGTGGCCCTGCCACACCTGGGTGGATGGGAGTGGGCGGCGTTCTGGACTGCGGCGGTGCAGCACCGACCCATTTCGGCGGTCGTGGAGGCCCTCGAGCCCCCGGAGTTGTTCGAGTGGTTCGTCGAGTTGCGCCGGTCTCTGGGGATGCAGGTGATCCCGTTGGGGCCCTCTGCCGGCACCGAGGTGATCAAAGCCCTCAAGGCGAACCACATCGTGTGCCTGCTGTGCGACCGCGACATCGGCGGGGGTGGTGTCGAGGTCGAGTTCTTCGGGGAGCGGACCCGCCTGCCGGCCGGGCCGGCCACGCTGGCGCTGCGCACGGGGGCGCCGCTCCTGCCCGGTGCCATCTACTTCGAGGGCCACGGCCATCGCGGGGTCATCAGACCGCCCTTGACCGTGGAGCGCCACGGCCGGCTGCGTGAGGACGTCGCGCGGGTCACCCAGGATGTCGCGAACGCGCTCGAGGAACTGATCCGCGCCGCCCCCGAGCAGTGGCACCTCCTGCAACCCAACTGGCCGAGCGATCCCGGCTGGGCCGAACCCTCCGGCAGCGAAACGGCCAGCGAGAGCTAGTGGGAGCGCTCCGCGTCGGGCTCCTGTGCCCGTACAGCCTCACCATCCCCGGTGGTGTGCAGGGACAGGTGCTGGGTCTGGCACGGTCGTTGCGCAAGCTCGGACATGAGGCACGGGTGATGGGGCCCTGCGACGGTCCGCCACCCGACACAGGGGTGACGCCCTTGGGTCGTTCGGTGCCCACCGCCGCCAACGGCTCGGTGGCCCCGATCGCCCCTGACCCCTCCGCCCAACTGCGCGTCATCCGGGCCCTGCGCGATGAGGCGTTCGACGTGGTGC
>JANMIX010000821.1:0-5549 GCA_031376015.1 Acidimicrobiia bacterium
CGACGGCACGCTGTGGGGCGGCGAATTCCTGGTGGCCGACCTGCAGGGCGCACGCCGCGCCGGTCACCTGCGGCCGACCCGTCTGCCCGGGGGCAGCACCGCCATTCGCGAGCCGTGGCGCATGGCCGTGTCCTGGGCCACCACCCTCGGGTGGGACGGGCCCGTATTCGACGAGGCCGTGGCCAGTCGGGAAGCGGTGCGCGTCGTGGCTGCGCTGGCCGGCTCGGAGATGGCCCCGGTGACCACCAGCATGGGCCGGCTCTTCGACGCCGTCGCCGCCTTGTTGGGAGTACGGACGCGGGCCAGTTACGAAGCACAGGCGGCCATCGAGTTGGAGGCGCTGGCCCGCGGCGCCGGTGGGGCCGTGGCCCACCCGGCGGTGGCGTTGGCGGTGGACCGGTCGGGCCCGCTGCCCGTGCTCGATCCGGCGGGGCTACTGGGTGCCCTCGTGACGCTGCACCGGGCCGGCACCGACGTCGGGGTCCTGGCGGCCGCCTTTCACCATGCCGTAGGAACGGGAGCGGCTGCGCTGGCTGAGGAGATCGCCCGCGAGGAAGGACTGGGGACCGTCGTGCTCACCGGCGGCGTGTTCCAGAACCGAACCCTCCAAAGGGTCGCGCGGGATGCGCTCGAGCGCGCCGGACTGGAGGTCCTCACCCATGGTGCGGTCCCGGCCAACGACGGCGGCATCAGCATCGGCCAGGCCGCCATCGCCGCGGCCTGGACGAGTGACGTCGACGGGAACGCCTCCGGCTGAACCGGCCGGGTGACCGGCCGGACGATCGCGGCGTCTCAGGCCCGGGCCAGGCTCCCCTGCCGGGACCGCAACCACCGGTACCAGTCCTCGAGCCCATCGCCCCTCGTGGCCGACACCTGCAGCGTCTCCACGCCGGGGCGCAGCATCCGGGCTGCGGCGATGCAGGCCTCGACGTCGAAGCTCACGTAGGGCAGCAGGTCCACCTTGTTGATGATCAACAGGTCGGCGGCGCGAAACATGTGCGGGTACTTGGCGGGCTTGTCGGCCCCCTCTGTGACCGACATGATCACCACCCGGGCGGCCTCGCCGAGGTCGAAGAGCGCGGGGCACACGAGGTTCCCCACGTTCTCGATCATCACCACCGAGCCCGGTGCAGGACCCAGCGTGTCGACACCGTCGCGCAGCATGGCCGCATCGAGGTGGCACCCCGAACCGGTGTTGATCTGCACCACCCGGCAGCCCGTTGCCTGGATGCGCTCGGCATCGAGCAGCGTCTCCTGGTCGCCTTCGATCACCGACAGGTCGATCTCGCCACCGAGCTCGGTGATGGTGCGCTCCAGCAGGGTCGTCTTGCCGCTTCCCGGCGACGACATGAGGTTGAGCGCCAGGATTCCCCGACCCTCGAACCACCCCCGGTTCCGGGCTGCCAGGAGCGAGTTCTTGGCGAGCACCTCCTCCTCGAGCGTCACGACCCTCGTGGCCGTCGAGTGCCCGTGGTCGTGGTCGTGATCGTGATCGTGATCGTGATCGTGAGCATGCGAATGCCCGTGCTCGTGCCCGTGCGCATGCGCCAGGTCCGTCACCACAGGACCACCATCGCCGGCACAGCCACAGGTCGCACACATCAGACCGACACCTCCACGTCGCGGATCAACAATTCCTCGCCGGCCACCACCGCCGCGTCCGCGCTCCCGCACGGACACAGCACCAGGAGATCCGGTACGTCGAACTCCGTGCCACAGACGCGGCAGCGGGCCCGCCCCATGACGTCCACCACCTCGAGCGCCGCTCCGGCGAGGGTCGTGTTCTGGGTGCAGACGTCGAAACAGAACCGCACCGAGTCGGCCACCACTCCCGAGAGCCGGCCGACGACGAGGGTCACGCGCACCACCTGTTGATCGCCCAAGCGATCCGAGATCGTTCGCACGATCGTCTCGGTGATGCCCAGTTCGTGCACTTCGGTACCTCCACCCACCGAGGCAATCATGGCGCGCGCACCCTAACCCGAGGGATCGAAGGAGACCACGACAGGTGGAAAATCCACTCATTTACAGGGTGGTTCGCCCGGACTAGGTAACAAGGCGGGAGAGCACGAGGCTCCGACCCGGGGAGGCAGCACCGTGACCGCAACCACAGGCGCACCACCAGAGGAGGCCGTCGTCCACATTCTGTGGATCAACGCCGGTCTGTCCTGCGACGGCGATTCCGTCGCGCTGACTGCGGCAACGCAGCCGAGTATCGAGGAGATCGCCCTGGGCGCGCTCCCCGGGCTGCCGAAGATCGCCGTGCACTGGCCGCTCATCGACTTCGAGTGTGGGCCGGTCGGCGGTGCGGACGACTTCATCGAATGGTTCTTCAAGGCCGACCGTGGTGAGTTGGAGCCCTTCGTGCTCGTCGTCGAAGGCTCGATCCCCAACGAGGCCATCAAGAAGGAGGGGTACTGGTGCGGGTTCGGGAACAACCCCGAGACTGACCAGCCCATGACCACCAGCGAGTGGCTCGATCGTCTGGCACCCAAGGCGCTGGCGGTACTTGCGGTCGGCACCTGCGCCACCTACGGCGGCATGCACGCCATGGCCGGCAACCCGACTGGCGCCATGGGTGTGCCCGACTACCTCGGCTGGGACTGGAAGTCGAAGGCGGGCCTGCCCATCGTGTGTGTACCGGGCTGCCCGATCCATCCCGACAACCTCTCCGAGACGATCCTGTACCTGCTCTACCAGGCCACGGGACAGGCGCCGATGATCCCCCTCGACGACCAGTTGCGGCCCAAGTGGCTCTTCGGCAACACGGTGCACGAGGGCTGCGACCGGGCCGGCTACTACGAGCAGGGCGACTTCGCCACCGAGTACGGCTCCCCCAAGTGCATCGTGAAACTCGGCTGCTGGGGCCCGGTCGTGAACTGCAACGTCCCCAAGCGGGGCTGGATCAACGGTGTGGGTGGTTGCCCCAACGTGGGCGGCATCTGCATCGGCTGCACCATGCCGGGCTTCCCCGACAAGTTCATGCCCTTCATGGACGAGCCCATGGGCGGCAAGGTCTCGACCACGGCCATCGGCATGTACGGCGGCGTCATCCGCCGGCTGCGCAGCATCACCAACAAGACGGTCAACAAGGAACCGAAGTGGCGAACTCCGGGCAGGGAACTCCTGACCGGCCATTCGAAGAGCTGGAGGTAGCGGCATGCCCATCGCGACACAGAACGCCAACGGCCTGGTCGAAATGGCGTGGGATCCGATCACCCGGATCGTCGGCAGCCTCGGGATCTATACCAAGATCGACTTCGGGAAGGGCCGGGTTGCCGAGTGCCACTCGACCTCGTCGATCTTCCGCGGCTACTCCATCTTCATGAAGGGCAAGGATCCCCGCGACGCCCATTTCATCACCAGTCGCATCTGCGGGATCTGTGGCGACAACCACGCCACCTGCTCCTGTTACACGCAGAACATGGCCTACGGGGTACGGCCGCCCGCACTCGGCGAGCTCATCGTGAACCTCGGCGAGGCGGCGGAGTACATGTTCGACCACAACATCTTCCAGGAGAACCTGGTCGGGGTCGACTACTGCGAGAAGATGGTGGCCGAGACCAACCCGGGCGTCCTCGAATTGGCCAACCGCACCGAGTCCCCCCATGCCGCCGACCACGGCTACAAGTACATCGGCGACATCATGCGCTCGCTCAACCCCTTCTCGGGCGAGTTCTACCGTGAGGCGCTGCAGGTCAGCCGGTACACGCGGGAGATGTTCTGCCTGATGGAGGGCCGCCACGTGCACCCTTCCACGCTCTACCCGGGAGGCGTCGGCACCACGGCGACCATCCAGCTCTTCACCGACTACTACACGCGGCTCATGCGCTACGTGGAGTTCATGAAGCGCGTCGTGCCCATGCACGACGACCTGTTTGACTTCTTCTACCAGGCACTGCCCGGTTACGAAGAGGTGGGCCGTCGACGGGTGCTGCTCGGCTGCTGGGGGGCGTTCCAGGATCCCGACGCCTGCAACTTCAGCTACAAGGACATGTCGAGCTGGGGTCGGGCCATGGGCGTCACCCCCGGCGTCGTCGTCGACGGCAGGCTCGTCACCAACGACCTCGTCGACATCAACCTGGGCATCCGCATCCTGCTTGGCCATTCGTTCTACGACGACTGGACGGACCAGGAGATGTTCGTCACCAAGGATCCGCTCGGCAACCCGGTCGACCGCCGGCATCCCTGGAACCAGCACACCAACCCGCAGCCCCAGAAGCGCGACTTCGATGGCAACTACAGCTGGGTGATGTCGCCGCGATGGTTCGACGGCACCGACCATCTGGCCCTCGACACCGGCGGCGGTCCCATCGCCCGCCTGTGGTCCACGGCGTTGTCGGGTCTGGTGAACACCAACTTCATCAAGGCCACCGGCTCGAGCGTGGTGATCCACCTCCCCAAGACCGCGCTGAAGCCCGAGGCAACCTTCGAGTGGAAGATCCCGCAGTGGTCCAACGCCATCGAGCGCAACCGGGCCCGCACCTACTTCCAGGCCTACGCGGCGGCCGCTGCGCTCGAGTACATCGAGATGGCGCTGACGGAAGTGAAGGCCGGCCGCACCAAGACCTGGGAGCCCTTCGAGGTTCCGGATGAGGGCATCGGCTGCGGCTTCACCGAAGCCGTGCGCGGCGTGCTGTCGCACCACATGGTCATCAAGGGCGGCAAGATCGCCAACTACCACCCGTACCCGCCGACCCCTTGGAACGCCAACCCGCGCGACAGCTACGGGACCGCCGGACCCTATGAGGACGCGGTGATGAACACGCCGATCTTCGAGGAGAACTCGGTCGACAAGTTCAAGGGGATCGACATCATGCGGGCCGTCCGCAGCTTCGACCCGTGCCTTCCCTGCGGGGTCCACATGTACCTCGGCAAGGGCAAGGTGCTGCAGAAGATGCATTCACCCACGCAGGTTTCGCACGCGGAGCTGGCGTTCTGAGAGGACACGACGACATGGGCCAGGCCCCCGACCTGCATTCCGCCGGCGATCGCATCGAAGCCCTGCTCGACGGGCTGCGGGCGGGGACCGACCCACGAACGTACGGCCGTGCCGAGGAACTGCTGCGTCTGGTCACGGACCTGTACGGCGCCGCCCTCGGCCGGGTCGTGTCGCTCACCCGCGAGCAGGCCCCCTCGTTGCTCGACGCCCTCTTGGACGACGAACTGGTGTCGGGGCTGCTCATGGTGCACGACCTGCACCCCGAATCCCTGCGCAGTCGGATCGAGGCGGCACTGGCCTCGGTCCGACCCCATCTCGCCGGCCATGGCGGCGATGTCGAGTTGATCGATGTCGACGCCGAGGTCGGCGCCGTGTTCCTGCGGTTGCTCGGTAGCTGCGACGGTTGCCCGTCCTCGGCCGCCACCCTGGAACAGGCGGTAGAACAGAGCATTCGGGCCGCGGCACCGGAGATCGAGATCATCGATGTCGCGGAAGCCGCCTCGGCGGAACCCGAGAGCACTCCCATCACGCTGGGTCGAAAGCCGGTCTACGACAGTTGTCCGGTGGAGCTCGCCCCGGCATGACGAACAATCCCCTGGCCGTCCTC
>JANMIX010000823.1:0-7356 GCA_031376015.1 Acidimicrobiia bacterium
GTTCGAGGCTGGGAAACCCTGGGATCAAGCCGACGCCGATGTGTGCGAAGCCATCGACTTCTGCGAGTACTACGGCCGCGAGATCCTCCGCCTGGATGGTGCCGCCACCACGCTGGCCCAATCGCCGCCCGGCGAGCGAAACCGGGTGACCTATCACGGCAAGGGCGTCACCGTCGTCATCGCCCCGTGGAACTTCCCCCTGGCCATTCCGTGCGGGATGGTCATGGCCGCCCTGGTCGCCGGCAACCCGGTCATCCTCAAGCCGGCCGAGCAGACCCCGGCGATCGCCCACCGCCTGGTGGAGGCCATCGTGGCCGCCGGTGCCCCACGGGGCGTGATCCAGTTCCTGCCCGGAATGGGCGAGGTCGTGGGGGCCCATCTGGTCGAGCACCCCGACGTGGCTGTGATCGTCTTCACCGGCTCCGCCGCGGTGGGCCTGGGTATCAACGCGGCGGCTGCGCAGCACCGGCCCGGACAGCGGCACGTGAAGCGGGTGATCGCCGAGATGGGCGGCAAGAACGCGTTGATCGTGGACGGCGACGCCGATCCCGATCAGGCCGTGCCCGCGGCGATCGCCTCGGCCTTCGGGTTCTCGGGGCAGAAGTGCTCGGCCGCGTCGCGCCTCATCGTGGTGGAGCGCATCTACGACGAGGTCGTGTCGCGACTCGTCGGGATGACGAAGGAGTTGGTGGTCGGCCACCCGTCGGGGCCCGAGACGAAGGTGGGCCCCGTCATCGACGCCGACAGCCATCGCCGCCTGACCGATGCAATCGCCGCTGCCACCACTGACGGCACAGTGCTCGCCCAGCGCGACGACGTTCCCGCCGGCGGTTGGTACATCGGCCCCACGGTGGTTGCGCCCTCCTCGCCCTCCGCTCCCGTGGCTCGCCACGAGTTGTTCGGTCCGGTGCTGGCGGTGCTCCGGGCCCGGGATCTGGACCACGCGCTCGAACTGGCCAACGACACCGACTACGCCCTCACCGCCGGCATCTTCACCCGGTCGCCGGTCGCCATCGAGGAGGCTTCCCGGCGGTTGCGGGCCGGGAACGTGTACGTGAACCGGTCGATCACGGGCGCCGTCGTCGGCCGTCAACCCTTCGGCGGCTACGGCCTCTCGGGCGTGGGATCCAAGGCCGGTGGGCCCGACTACCTTCTGCAGTTCCTCGACCCTCGTGTGGTGACGGAGAACACGGTGCGGCAGGGCTTCGCCGGGGAGTGAACTCGATGGCTCCTTCCAGCGGACAGACTCGCGTCCTGTGAGAGCAGTACGGGACCGGGTGCCGGCATGGTGCGCGATGGCCAGTGCCATCGTGGCCTTCGTCGGGCTCTCCCAGAACTGGCTGCTGATCACGATCGATGGCACGTCGGTACCCGGTAGCGGGCAGACGGGCTGGCAGGGTGGCGATGGCATCACCGTGGCGTTCGCCGCCATCGTGGCCGCTATCGGGGGCGCCGCCTTCTTCGCCGGTCGCGACGATCAGTGGCTGCGGGCATCGGTGTTCGCCGCAGGCTCGGTTGCGTTGGTGATCGCCATCGTCAACATCGCCGACGTGAAGTCCAAGGCCGACGACATCAACTCGCGCTATGGCATCGATCCCTCCATTGTGGGCGCCCATGTGGGCCTGGGCCTGTGGCTGGTCGCCATCGCCGGTCTGGCCGCCATGATGGGTGGCGCCATCCGCTCACACCGGCACTGACGCCAGCGCCTCCACTGCGTGGTCGATGGCGTCGATCGACGTCCAACCATGCGGCGACAGCCGCACGCCGCCGCCTCGCGCGGTGACCTGTACCCCCTGGGCGCGCAGGTGGACGGCGACCGACTCGGCGTCGACCCCCCTCACCGAAACGGTCACGATGCCCGAGCCGCGCCCTGCGGCGCGATCGCTGCGAACCTCGCAATGCGGAATCGCCGTCACGGCCTGCACCGCATGAGCGCACAGTGCATCGATGTGGGTCCAGATGTGCTCGGGCCCGGCCTCGAGCAGCAGATCGACCGACGTGCCGAGCGCGGCCAGACCGCTCACGTTGTACGACCCCGGCTCGAACCGGCGAGCATCGTCGTGCAACCGGTAGCGATCGGAATCCTGGCCGTAATCGACGTCGGCCGCCGAGGCCCAGCCTGGAGCGCGAACCGCCACCCGGTCCCGCAGGTCATCGCTGATGGCCAGCACGCCCGTGCCCTCCGGTGACAGCAGCCACTTGTGGCCCGGGGCCACCGCGGCATCGAGAGCCCAATCGTCGAAGTGGCACGGCAGCGACCCCAGCCCCTGGGCGAGGTCGGCCACCAGTAGCGCACCGTGGCGATGCGCCAGTTCGGCCAGTTCCGCCAGATCGACGCGAGCGCCCAGCGCGAACTGGACCCAACTCGCGGCGACCGCCTTCACCGGCCCGGCGGCCAGCGCGGTGGCCACCGCCGCCAGGTCGATGGATTGTCCCGGTCCGGCCGGGACCCGCACGACCTCGACCCCGAGGGACCGTAGGGCCAGCCACGGGTACACATTCGACGGGAACTCGTGGGCGGGCACCAGCACCCGGTCGCCGGGATGCCAGGGCAGACCACCGGCCAGGAGGCCGATCCCCGCGGTGGTGTCGAGCGTGAAGGCCACACGCTCGGGTCGGGTTCCCAGCAACCGAGCGGCGCCGGCGCGGGTCACCTCGATCCGGGCTCGCCAGTCCTCGACGCCGTCACGTCCGGAGGTACGGACGTCCTCGGCCCACTGGTGCAGGGCGGCGACGGTGGGCCCCGGAAGCGGGCCCAGGGAGGCGTGATCCAGATAGACGTCCTGCACCCCGCACAGTGCAGGGTCGAGTGGCGGCCGTGCAGTCATCGACGGCGTCGTGTAGCGCTGTTTTCCGTTTCGGGCTTGTCGATCAGCTGGCTCACCAATGGGAGGATGCGCCGGCCCAACTGCTCGGTGAGCGCGATCTGGGTGGTGGTGCGGGAGATCCCGTCGACCTCGAGGATGGCGTTGATGACGCTCTGCAGGTGCTCGTTGTTGTGGGCCACGACCCGGCAGTGCAGATCGCCGGTACCCGTGGTGGCGTGGGCCTCGAGGACCTCGGGGATACCGGCCAGATGCTCGGTGACATCGGCGAGGCGGCCCTGCGAGATCTCCAGGCTCACGAAGGCGAGCACGTCGTAGCCGAGGAGGCGCAGATCGAGGTCGGGCCCGAACCCGGTGATGATCCCTCGCTCCGTCAGCTTGTCGAGCCGGGCCTGTACTGTTCCTCGAGCGACGTTGAGGCGACGGGCCAGTTCCATCACGCCGATGCGAGGCGTTGCCGCCATGGTCAGGATGAGGCGAGCGTCGAGCTCGTCGATTTCGGTGGGCAACATGCACACACCGTACCGCATCGGGTGGCTTTTGCTGGTCATTCTGTATGCTCTCTCAGCAATCTATTGACCAGCGCGCCCTATCAGGACCCACAATGGTGGGCAAATCGTCGTTCCAGAGGGGACCCGTATGGACCCGGCACTGAAGGCCAAGGTCGATGCACTGGTGCACGAGCACCCAGTCGTTGTCGACAACCGTTATACCCGCTGGTTCGCCACCGGCGCCGCCGACCCCGAAGACGTGCGGCATCTCACCGTGCAGTTCTCTGTGTTCAGTCACCTCTTCATCGAGGCGCAACTCCGCAAGGTCATCAATGCGCCGACGCTCGAGGCGTACCACTCCGGCAAGGAGATCCTCATGAACGAACTGGGGGTGTCCTTCAGCGGACGGGCTGATACCGACGGGGTCGCCGGCGACGGCACCGTCGAGGGCAGCCGGTTCAAGTTCTCCGCCGCCCACTTCGAGTGGCTGCTGCGGTTCGCGGCGCCGCTGGGGCTGGGCTTCGAGGACCTGGGCAAGCGCCGTCACGGCACACCCTCCACGCTGCATTTCTGCGACGCGCTGTTCCGCATCTACGGCAGCGAGGATCCCTCCGAGGCCGAGGGTGCGTCCTATGCGGTGGAGCACTGGGCGGCCGCAGGATTCTGGAAGGAACTCATCGCCGGCCTCACCGCCTTCCGCGCCGCGTGGCGAGAGGACCTGCCGCTGGGGTTCTGGACCTGGCACGACCGGGTGGAGGATCAGCACGCCGCCCACACCGCCGCAGAACTTGAGGCGGTGTGCGCCGAGCCGTGGTTCGAGCCCGATGTGTTCCTGCGGGCCGGCGCCGAGATGCTCGACGCGGTGAAGGTGTTCTGGGACGGTCTCGAGGCCGACCGCCTGGCTCGGAGGTCGGCGGCATGAGCGTGGTGCACCATCCGCCCGCCGCCGCCGCGGCCGGTCCTGACAGCGCCACCGGTCCGTCGACCGCCCCCCGGTTGCTGGGCATCGACCACGTCGAATGGTGGGTCGGCAACGCCCGGGCCTTCGCCGGCTTCCTCATGTCGGCCTTCGGGTTCGCGCCCATCGCCCACGCCGGCCCCGAGACCGGCCGGCGCGACCGGGTGTCCTACCTGCTCGCACAGGGCGACATCCGCTTCATGGTGACCGGCGCCCTGCATCCCGAGTCCCCGGTGGCGGCGCACGTGCGTGCGCACGGCGATGGCGTGCGCGACATCGCCTTCGTCGTCGACGACGTGGACGCGGCCTTCGATGCCGCCGTCCTGCGGGGCGCGGCCCCGGTGCGGGTGCCCGCCGACGATGTGGACCCCGCCGGCCACGGTGTGATCCGCCACGCGGCCATCGGCACCTACGGCGAGACGGTGCACACATTCCTGGACCGCTCCGGCTACCACGGCCCCTTCGCGCCGAACTTCGAGGCCAGCGTGCTGGCGACGCCCCTGGGGCCGCCGGTGGGACTGGCACGGGTGGACCATGTTGTGGCGAACGTGGAGGAAGGCACGCTCGAGGAGTGGGTGGGTTACTACGAGCGGGTGCTGGGCTTCGACCAACTGGTGCACTTCTCCGACGAGGCCATCTCCACCGAATACTCGGCGCTGATGTCCACGGTCGTGTGGAACGGCGACCGTGTTGTGCTGCCCATCAACGAACCCGCGATGGGGCGGCGCAAGAGCCAGATCGAGGAGTTCCTCGACTACTACGGCGCGCCGGGGGTGCAGCACCTGGCCCTGCGCACCGGCGACATCGTCGCCGCGGTGGGTGCGTTACGAGACCGTGGCGTGCGCTTCCTGCAGGTGCCGCCGGCCTACTACGACGAGGCTCGCGCCCGCATGGGCGACATCGCCGACCAGTTGCCGTGGGAGGCACTGGCCGAACTCGGGATCCTGGTCGACCGCGACCAGGACGGCTACCTGCTCCAGGTCTTCACCGAGTGCGTTACCGACCGGCCCACAGTGTTCATCGAGATCATCCAACGGGAGGGCGCCAAGGGGTTCGGCGAGGGCAACTTCAAGGCCCTCTTCGAGGCCATCGAGCGCGAGCAGGAGCGCCGCGGGAACCTCTAGCCCGGCTTCCGATCGGGCCGGGCGGCCGTGTTACTGTCTCGGCCTCCGGGCGATTAGCTCAGTTGGTTAGAGCACCTGCATGACGCGCAGGGGGTCGGGGGTTCGACTCCCTCATCGCCCACCACAAAGGCCCTGGTCAGATCCAGTTTCTGACCGGGGCCCTTTCGCGTTTGCGGCCACGTAGCCATTTTCAGCGTAGCCTTTCGTCCGTTGGCTACGTCCGGGAGGAACAGGGCTGATGGCGAGCCGTCCGACGGTGCGGTGGAACGAGAAGAAGCAGCGGTGGATGGCCTGGGTGCGCTTCCCCGACGGCTCCCGGCGCAAGGTCGAGCGGGCCGAGAAGTCCGACGCGACCGCCGACCTCGACGTGCTGCTGGCGCTGCGGGCCCAGGGTGAGGAACCCGGCCGGCGCCGCGAGCGCCTGGCCACCTTCGACGAGGTGATCGACGAGTGGATGGCGGCGGGCTGCGTCACCGCGGCGCCGTCGCGGGGGACCCGCCACGCCCGGGCCAAGTCGCCCAACACCATCGCCAACGCCCGCCAGCTGCTCGGCACCAGCGTACGGCCCGTGATCGGGCCGCTCTGGGTGGAACGGACCACCACGGCCCGGCTCGAGGCGGTCTTCAACGCCATGGCGGAGAAGCACTACGCCACTAGCACGATCGACCGGACGTGGGGCTACCTCAACCAGGCGTGCCAGTACGCGCTGCGCCAGCGCCGTATCAAGACCAACCCGGCGGCCGACGTCCTGCTCCCCGCCGCCCGCCCGTCCAAGGCCCGCAAGAGCCTCACCATCGACCAGGCCCAGGCCCTGCTGGCCGACGCCATCCCCGCCGACCCCCGCCCGGCCATGTGGTTGACCGGCCTCATGTGCGGCCTGCGTCCCGGTGAGCTCGCCGGCCTCCGGTGGCCCTTCGTCGACCTCGACGCCGACGAGCCCAGTCTCGAGGTGGCCGAGCGCTCGCTCGAAGTGGGTGACAAATACGTCGGCCAGGCCGCCCCCAAGACCGCCCGCGGCAAGCGCCGCATGACCCTCCACCCGCTCCTCGTCGCCGCTTTGCTGCGCCACCGGGAGGAGGAGCAGTTGCTCGGCCAGTACCAGCCGGAGGGCTTCGTGTTCCCCACCCGCAACGGCACTCCGATGACCCTCAACAACCTCCGCCGCGCCTTTCAGACCCTGTGCCGCCGCGCCGGCCTCGGGGAAGGCTGGACCACCTACGAGCTCCGCCACTCCTTCGTCTCCCTCGTCGCCGACCAACTCGACGACCTCGTCAAGGTCGCCGACCTCGCCGGCCACGTGGACACGAGGACCACCCAGGGCTACCGCCACCCCGTCCGCCCCGCCCTGCCCCACGCCGTCGAGGCCTGGGAGCGCCTACTGGCCGGGGGCAAGGGTTGACCGTGGATGACGGCGTGTACCTCTCCCGAGACGAGGCGTGGACGGTCCTTCGGGTGCTCGAGCGGTCCGTGGCCCGCGCCGAGCGCGCCGGCGGTCGTGACGACGAGGCAGTCGAGGCATTCCGGCTCGTCGGGCGAAAACTGCTTGCGACCGCCTGGTGTTCCCCGCGGCCCCGGTCGAGGCCCTCCTCAGCATTCGACGCTGACAACGGCGTCGCGGCGATCGCACTTCTTCGTCTCACCGAGACACGTTGTGCGTTGCTGGTCGCCCGAAGGGCTGTTCCCCCAGTGGAGCGCGCCGGCGTGGTGGCGCCTCCCGCTGGTGGCGTCCCGTCGCCGGCGCAGGTGCACCACGCGGAGGCTGCGATGGCAGAGCGATCGTTGGTGTTCACGGTCGAGGAGGCGGCAACGGTCCTCGGCATCTCCAGGGCGTTGGGCTACGAGCTCATCCGAAAGGGCCGGATCCCTTCGCTCCGGCTCGGCCGACGGATCGTCGTCCCCCGGGCCGCGCTCCTGGCGGTCTTGGAGCGGGCCTCGGACCCCGGCGTCGCGTCGTGAAC
>JANMIX010000001.1:0-2079 GCA_031376015.1 Acidimicrobiia bacterium
CAAGCCCGGGGGGACGAACGGGGATGGGACGTAGACCTTAACCGCCATTCCGCTTCGTTGAACGGCCTCAGGCGACGCCGAGCTTGCCGCGTTCGCCGTCGCGGGGCGTGGCGGGTTCTTCGGGGGTGACGAAGTCGGCGAGGTCGGCCGCTTCGTAGAACGGGCGGATCTCGATTTCGCTGCGGCCCGGCATGCAATTGGGGCTGCGATTCGCCCAGGCCACAGCCTCGTCCATGTCCTTGACCTCCCAGATCGAGAAGCCGGCGACCATCTCGCGGCTCTCGGCGAACGGCCCGTCGATGACCGTGCGGCTGGACCCTTCGCAGACGATGCGTTTGCCCTCGGCGATGGGCTTGAGGCCGGCCCCGGCGACCATCACGCCGGCCGAGACCAATTCCTCGGTGAACCGGTCCATCGCGGCGAACGCCTCGAGCATCTCGGGCGTGGGAGTCATCTCCATTTCGCTATCCGCGTTGGCCATCGCAAACACCATTACCCGCATCGTCTGTCTCCTTGTTCGAGCCGGCCCCTGTGGCGTCTCATCGGGACGACGAACGAGCTTGTCGGAAATCGGCATCGCTTACGCAAATTTTTTTCGACGGTCGAAGCGCGGGGCGGGATTGTCGCCGTGGCGGCTTTCCATCCGCCGCCGCTTCGCTAGACAGGCGGCCATGAAGACACTTGCGTTGGCCGCGTTCGGCCTGTCGTTGCTCACCGCCTGTGCCACCGTCCCGCAGGCCCCGCTTGTGCCGCCCGCAAGCCTCGCCGGGCCCGATTTTCTGGCCCGTAACGGCGCCGCCCACGGGGTCGTGACGACGGCCAGCGGGCTGGAATACTTCATCGTCGCGTCGGGGCCGAAGGCCGGTCGATCGCCGGCCGGGCACGACGTCGTCAGCTTCTCAGGGCGTCCTAAAGCTGGAAATTGCCCTCGATGACGGTGACGCAGTGGCCGCCGAGGATGACGCGGTCCCCCGCCTTCGCGGGGGCAGGCTGCAGTTCGCATTCGACGAGTCCGGAGCGCTGGCTTGCCTGGAGGGCGGTGAAGTGGGTGCGGCCGAGTTTCGCCGCCCAGAAAGGCACGAGGGCGGCGTGGGCGCTGCCGGTGACCGGGTCCTCGTCGATGCCGTGGTAGGCGGCGAACACGCGGCTGGCGATGGCGGCGTCGCGGCCCGGCGCGGTGACGATCACCAGCCGGTCGATGGTGCGTAATCGCGCGAAGTCCGGTGCCACGGCGCGGACCGCGGCTTCGTCGGATCGCAGCACGATGTCGGCGCGCTTGCCGCCGCGGCCGAGGATGGTCTCGGTGCTCGCCGGCAGCCCGAGCGCGTCGAGCAGGCCGGACTCGACGCCCGGCTCGACCGCATAAGCGGGGAGGTCGAGGTGGAGCAGGCCATGGCGGCGCTCGACGCCGAGGATGCCCGAGCGGGTGGCGAAGCGGATGCGCTGGCCGCTCATCAGGATATGGCCGCTGGCCAGCGTGGCATGGCCGCACAGGTCGACCTCGACCGTCGGGGTGAACCAGCGCAGGTCGTAATCGGCCGCGGCATCGTCGGCGGCGGGGACGGCGAAAGCGGTCTCGCTGAGGTTGTTCTCGGCGGCGATGGCCTGGAGCGTGGTGTCGGGCAGCCATTCGGTGAGCGGCATCACCGCCGCCGGATTGCCCTCGAACGGTTTGCTGGCGAAGGCATCGACCTGGAAGAACGGGATCAGCGTCATCCGTGGGTCTCGGTCAAATGCGACGGCAGCATGGTCTCGCGGTCGGTATGGCCCTGGGGGTCGAGGTGGATGAGGATTTCGGTCTGCGGGAAACGCGCCTGGAGCGCTTCCTCGACGGTGTCGAGGCGGTCGTGGGCCTGGCGCACCGTCCACTCGCCGGGGACCCAGACGTGGAACTGGACGAAGTGGTGCGAGCCGCTGGTCCGGGTTCTGAGGTCGTGGAGGCCGGCAAGCTCGGGGTAATCGGCGGCGGCGGCGAGGAAGGCGGTGCGCTGATCCTCGGGCCATTCGCGGTCCATCAGCTGATTGATGGCATGGGTCGAGGAGCGCCATGCGCCGAACAACAGCCAGCCGGCGATGAGC
>JANMIX010000006.1:0-7191 GCA_031376015.1 Acidimicrobiia bacterium
CGCGGTCGGGCGTGCCAAGCAGTGCCCGGGCATGGCCTTGGGAGAGCTCCCCCTGCGCCACCAGCTTCTGGATGGTGGGCGGCAACTGGAACAGGCGCAAGGTATTGCTGACCGCGGCGCGGCTCTTTCCCACCCGAGAGGCCACCTGCTCATGGGTGAGCTGAAAATCCTCGATGAGCTGCTGATATGCGGCGGCTTCCTCGAGTGGGTTGAGGTCGGCGCGATGGAGGTTCTCGACCAAGGCATGCTCGAGTGACGTGGTGTCGTCGATGGTCCGCACCACCACGGGTACCGTCGGCAGCCCCGCCCGCTTTGCCGCTCGAAGCCGCCGCTCGCCGGCGATCAACTCGAATCGCTCGCCCTCCGCGGGACGCACGAGCAACGGCTGCAGAACACCGATCTCGCGGATCGAAGCCGTGAGCGATGCCAAGGACTCCTCGTCGAAGGACTTACGAGGCTGGAACGGGTTCGTCGAAATTCGGTCGATGGCCACGTCCAGGAGGGCCGACTCGGCCTCCTGCGACGACTCAGGCGGAATGAGCGCCCCGAGCCCCTTGCCCAATCCGCTACGGCGCTCCACCAGTGACCTCCTTTGCCAGCTCCCGGTAGGCGATGGCGCCTCGGGACGTGGGATCGAACGCGGTGATTGGCTGCCCGTAGGAGGGTGCCTCCGACAGCCGGACCGTGCGCGGAATCACGGTACGGCACACCTTGTCCCCGAAATGGGCCTTGACTTCGTTGACGACCTGGTCGGACAGCTTGGTGCGGGCGTCGTACATGACCAGCACGATCACCGACAGATCCAGCTCGGGGTTCAGGTTCTTCTGCACCAGGGTGACGTTGCGAAGAAGCTGGCCGAGACCCTCCAGGGCGTAGTACTCGCACTGAATCGGCACCAGCACCTCCGTGGCGGCCGCCAGACTGTTCACGGTGAGAAGCCCCAGGGAGGGTGGGCAGTCGATGAAGACGTAGTCGTAGTCCTCGCGCACTTCCTCCAGAGCCCGCTTCAGCTTGAGTTCCCGGCTGAATGCGGGTACCAACTCGATCTCGGCACCGGCCAGGTCCAGGCTGGCAGGGGCCACGAACAGGTTGCGGACCGACGTCGCCTCGACGCAATCCTCGATCGGGGTGTCGTGGAGGATGACGTCGTACATCGATGCCTGAAGGTCACGGGTATTCAGTCCGAGGCCTGTGGTGGCGTTGCCTTGAGGGTCCAGATCCACGACCAGCACGCGAAAGCCCTGGTCAGCGACGGCGGCGCCCAGGTTCACGGCCGTGGTGGTCTTTCCCACGCCGCCCTTCTGGTTGGTGACGGCGATGATGCGGGGGAGTGGGCGCTGGAAACGCCGTGCATGCGCTTCAGGGTTGACGGGCGCGGGTATCACGGCGGCGGGCTCCGCCGGCGCATCCTGCCGTTCGCTCGTCGCCGCCCGGTCGACGGCGGCGGGGACCACCGTTTCCGGTGCTGAGACGAGGGAGGTTGCGGAGGCCTCCTGCGTCACCACGGTGGTACCGGACGAGCCCGAGGCGTCAGGACTCACCACCGCGGCCACCTCGACCACGGGATCGACCTCTGGGGCCACTGCTTCGGCGGCCTCGCTGGGAGGCGCAGTGCCGCCGCTCCCTGGCACCGGCACCTCTGCCGCCGATTCTGACTCCTCCGCCCCAGCCGCTTCGGGTTCGGGGCCGGGCGGTGTCGAACGAAGTAGCTCAAAAATCGCCCGCCCGCGCGCAACTAGGTCAGATGGTGCGTCGCTCACCCCGGCATCTTGGTCGGTGCGTCCCACAGGGTCAAGGATGGTCGGTTCGGTTTCACGTGAAACGTTGCCATCTCGCCGCGCCAGTACCATCTTTCGGTCGAAAACCCTCAACCACCACTGGAGATCCTGCTCAAGGCGATCGGTCGGTCCCAAATTGGGAGTTGTGCGAGGGACACCAGCGGCCGCTCGGCCCGCCGTGCGCCGGCGAGCCGCTGCACGTCGCCGTCACCCGAGCGCCGCAACCACCACCGGTCGGCCAGGCCGTCAACACTGCGACGCTGGATAGCTCCCCTGACGGCTTCAGGCTCGCGCAGTCAACCGACCCAACGTGGTTGCTCGCACCCTCACCGCTCCGGTCGGCCGGCGTCGCAACGATCGGGCCGACGAAGTGACCGGATCCGTGGCGCTCATGTGCCAGAAGCGGAAGTCTCCGGTCGCCACCTGCGAGACCTACCGGGACGAGGCAAGCGTCGCTCTGGCAGCGACTGTTTCACGTGAAACAAGTGACGACACTCCGCTTCGCACCTTCGAGCAGGCAAAAGTGCAGGTCAGAGCCCTGCGCCGCAACGCCGATGCCCCCGGGCCGTCTCGTCTCGAACGAGCAGAGGTTCCAAGTGGCTGGACTGTGTGGCTACCAGAGAGGGCGTTTGGCGGGGACGCCCACTGCACGGGGCCAACGGTCGTCGAGAGGGCCTCGCCGCCACAACTCGCGGACATGACCACGCTCGTCACCCAGTAGTCGCCCTCGTTCCAATCCCAGAAGGGCGAGGCCCTCGGCAGGCCAGCGGCGTTCCGGATCGGCATCAGGGGGTTCACTCACCACCAGGAGGCCATCTTCCGCCAGAAGCGGTGCCGCGCATTCCGCGACAACCGGTGGCGGCCCGAAACTGCGGGCGGTCACGAGGGAGAACAACGTGCGGCGCTCCTCCAAGCGGCCGAACTCCTCCGCCCGGCCTCGCACCACGGTCACACGACCGTCGAGATCCAGCAGCGTCACGGCGCGTTCCAGGAAGGCGGTCCGCCGTAGCGCGGACTCCAGCAGCACCCATTTGACCCCGGGGGTGGCCAGGGCCAGAACAAGCCCGGGAACCCCACCACCAGAGCCAAGATCGAGGGCAAAACCCCTGGTGGGAAGGTCGGCAAGCAGAAACCGCTCCGCATGTTCGACGTGGCGCTCCATGTCCCCGGGGCCAAAAAAGCCGAGGTGCTGGCCCTCGGCCAGCACCTCGGTCAGCGCAGGATGTCGCTCCGTGCTCAGGGCGAACTCAAGTCGACGGTTGGATCACGACGCGGCGACGGGGATCCTCGCCCTCCGACAGCGTGGTCACGCCCTCCACGTCGGTGAGTGCATCGTGAATGACCTTACGATCGGCGGCGTTCATCGGCTCCAACGCCTTGGCCACACCGGAGGTGGAGACTTCCTCGGCCAACTGCAACGCAAAGCGGGCGAGTGCCTCGCGGCGACGTTGGCGGTAGCCGGCCACGTCCAGTCGCACCCGACCATGGTGCGAACCGGTCGCGGTCCGTTGCACGATCGTGCGGCTCAGTTCGTGGATCGCCTGGAGGGTCTGGCCCTTCGGCCCCACCAGCAGGCCCAACTCCTCACCCTCGATGTGCAACTCGATCGTCTCGTCGTCGATGCGGACCTCGTTGATCTCTGCGTCCAGGTCGAAGGCATCGAGCAGACCATCGAGGAACCCTCGAATAATGCGGGCCTGATCCTCTACCGTGGCGTCTTCCATTCCGTCCTGTCCCTTCTCCGGTTGCTCCTGCGAGCGTGGTTTCGATCCTTGGCGGCCGCGGCTGCGGTCGCCGGCGACCTTGGCCGGCCCGGCAGCCTTCTCGGGCGGCGCTGAACGGGCGGCCCGTGGCGCGGACGGGGTCTTTGCACCGCTCTCACCTGCGGTTTCACCCTTGGCACCTCGTCGCTTGGGGGGCCGGCGGTGCTCAACCTTCGCTCGAGGTTGGGTCGGCTTCACCCGTGCACGGACCCGCGCCTCACCCCGCACCCGGCCGAAGAGTCCGGCCTTCGGCTCCGATACGACCTCGACCTCGGCGTCATCCTCAGCCACGCCAAGTTGATCGAGGGCCAGATCCACTGCTTGTGCCACGGTCTTCCCCGTGGTCTCCACCCATTCCATGCCGCGACCTACTTCCGCTTCTTCTTACGAGCCGAGGACGATCTCGCCCCGGGAGGGGTGGTCCGTCCTGACGATGGTCGATTTCCAGGCGGGGTCGTCTTGCCGTTGGCGCTGCCGGCCTTGCCGGTGGACGCCCCCTTGCCGCCGGTGGTCTTGCCGCCGCCGCTTCCCTTTCCCGTGTTGCCCTTGTTGGAGCGAGCCTCGCCCACGTTCGGCGCTGCATCTCCGAGCAACTGCTTGAAGAACCCTTTCGGAGCGGCCCCACCATTCTGCTTGAGCTTCTCCTCGGCCTCCTTGGCCTGGCGCTCCAGCAGGTTCTTCGCCTCCGGCGTCGAGTACACGGTCCGCGTGATCAACGCCTGTTGTCCCACCCGGTACAAGTTGGAGACGACGAAGTAGATGACCAGGCCACCGGGCGAGACGAGCGAGATGAAGGTCAGCATGATCGGGCCGATCTTCATCATCAGTTGCTGCTGGGGATTGCCGGCGGCGGCCGGGTTGCGCCCTGCGATCTGACGTTGCTGCACGATGCTCGTGCCCGCGACCACCAGCACCAGGAGCAGGTAGGGGATCGCGGAGGTGAAGGAGTGCTTCATCGCCTCGGTGGCCGACTTGGCCAGGTCGATCCCGAAGGACTTCATCTCCAGCTTGCCGAGCAGGGAGTGGTAGAGGGCCGAGCTCTTGTCGAGGTAATCGGGAACAAAACCCCTGGTCACGCCCTGTGGCAGCGCCGGATTGTTGGTGCGGATGTCGGTGAGACCCCGCAGGACCCGGAAGAGCACGATGAATACCGGCGCCTGGATCAGCAGCGGCAGGCAACCGCCGAACGGGCTGATGTTGTTCTCCTTGTAGAACTTCATCAGCTCTTCGTTGAGCTTCTGGCGATCGTCCTTGTACTGCTGCTGGATCTTCTTCATCTCGGGTTGATGCATCTGCATGATCAGCATCGACCGGGTGCCCTTGAGGGTCAGCGGCGTCACCACCACCATCACCGTCAAGGTGAGGAGGGCGATGGCCCCGCCATAGGATGGCCAGATGTCGTAGAAGAACGACAACAGGCGAGCAATTAGACCGAACATGTGTTCTCAACCTCTCCTGCAGGTGCAGGTACTGGATCCCAACCTCGCCCACCCCACGGGTGGCAGCGACCGAGACGGCGGATGGTGAGCCACCCACCTCGGATGGCACCGTGGTTCTCGAGCGCCTCGAGCGCATAGGTGGAGCAGCTGGGGTCGAATCGACATGGGGACGGGCGGCCCGCAGTTGCCGCCCGGTACAGACGCACGAGACCGTGAAGCGCACGCGCCGGGAGGCTCACGACGAACCACCTTCTGCACCCAGCGCCCGTTGAACGTGATGCCGCAAGGTCTCGAAATCAAACGACGCCCCGTCCGGGGAGATCGACAGTTGATAGGCGCCGGCAGGCAGAGCTAATTCACGCACGATGGCCCGCAAACGGCGTCGCAGCAGGTTTCGGACATGGGCAGGGCCGACCTTTCGGCCCACTGCGAATGCCACCATCGGCGGTTGCTCGGTGTCGGACTGCAGCCGCAGGGCGCGAACTGGGCCTGATCGAGTGCGTTGCCCCCCGGCGCCGCAGCGCGTCGAAGGTCGCTCGATCGCGGACCCGCCAGACCTGGGGCGCCATCGGACACGCCTACGTCAGGCGGAGAGCCGCTTGCGGCCCTTCAGCCGCCGGGACCGCAGCACGGCCTGTCCGGCGCGGTCGGCCATGCGATGACGAAACCCGTGTCGCTTGGCGCGCTTGAGGTTGTTGGGCTGGAACGTGCGCTTCACGATGCGCTCCTGGCGAGTGAGATGCTGGTACGGCACCGGTGAGGGTGGAAACCCGCCGGCGTGCGCGCCGCAACGGGCACCTCCACAGGTGCGCGGCGGGCACCGTAGATGACCGCGGGTGTCGCGGGCAATCTCAGGGCCCGTCGCGGACCCCGAACCACCACAGACCCCCTCTGAACTGGGGTTTTTACAGCTTTTTCCCTGCGGAAATGTGCGGTGCTACGGTGCGCCGGCCACCCCTCGACGAGCCCTGAAACGCCAGGATCGACGAGTTCGACGGCAAAACGGAACCGGCCACAGAGCCCACGACATCCGGTCCCGGTTTGTTGTCCACAATGTGTGGATGGCTTTGTGGACGTTGATGGGCCCCCGGGGGAGTCGTCGATACTGGTGAGCGATGCGCAACCTCTCTGGACCGCTTGTGCGAAACTCTTGCGCGCTCAAGTATCCGACGCAGTCTGGCAGTCGACCTTCGCCCAAGTGGTGGGAATCGCCGTCGAGGACAACCATCTGCGGGTCGCGGTGCCCAGCGCCTGGATCCGCGAACGCATCGAAACCCGCTACCGCGACCTCGTCCGTCACGCGCTGACAGATATCCACAGCCCGGCGACAGAGCTGTGGATAGACGTCCGGCCGGAACTGAACACCTCTGACGGTCTCGACGAGCCGTGGACCCTGCCGGGCACCCTCGACGATCGTGACTCGCGCACCGACTCGGTGGAATGGATCGCCCCGCCGCCACCTCGTCCGGCGCCCGAACCGGCCATCGACCCGGCCAATCGCGACGCCCTGAACCCGCGCTACACCTTCGATGCCTTCGTCATCGGCTCCTCGAACCGTTTCGCGCACGCCGCCGCCCTCACCGTGGCGGAACGACCAGCGCTGGCCTACAACCCACTGTTCGTCTACGGCGAACCAGGGCTCGGCAAGACACACCTGCTGCAGGCGGTCGGGCACTACGTGCAGGAGAACTACCGCGGCTACCGAGTCCGGTACGTCTCCAGCGAGACGTTCCTCAACGAGTTCGTCGATTCGATCCGTACCGGTGTGGCGGACTCCTTCAAGCGCCGCTATCGCAGCGTCGACGTGCTGCTGGTCGACGACATCCAGTTCCTCGAGGGCAAGAAGGAGACCCTGGAGGAGTTCTTCCACACCTTCAACGCCCTCCACGAATCAGGCCGGCAGGTGGTGCTCTCCAGCGACCGCCGCCCCGATGACCTGCCCACACTGGAAGATCGGCTCCGCACCCGCTTCAAGTCGGGACTCGTCACCGATATCCAACCCCCCGACCTCGAGACCCGTCTGGCCATCCTGCGCAAGAAGGCCGGCGCCGGGGCCCAGACCTCGGCCTTCCCCGACGAGGTGCTCGACTACATCGCAACCAACATCAAGGACTCGGTGCGAGAACTCGAGGGGGCGCTCACCCGGGTCGCAGCCTTCGCGAACGTCTACAACCGGCCCCTCACGGTCGACCTGGCCGAGGGAGTGCTCGG
>JANMIX010000028.1:0-11333 GCA_031376015.1 Acidimicrobiia bacterium
GCGGGCCCAACGGTCGGGGCCGGCCACGTCCCATTCGGGCAGCACACAGCGGCACAGCAGGTCGTCCATCTCCGGCGCGATCCAGGTGCCGGCGTGGACCCCGTTGGTGATCGAACCGATCGGCACCTCGTCGACCGGGGCATCGGGCCACAGATCGGCGAACATCTCCCGACTCACCACGCCGTGCAGCCTCGACACGCCGTTGGAGCGGCCGGCCAGGCGCAACCCCATGACCGCCATGTTGAAGCGTTCGTCGGCGTCGTCGCCGGAGCGGTGGCCCAGGGCCATCAACTCATCCAGGGTGAGGCCGCACTCGGTGGCCCATTGCGAGAAGTAGCGCTCCATGAGCTCGCGGGGGAAACGGTCGATGCCGGCCGGTACCGGCGTGTGGGTGGTGAAGATGCTGCCGGCGCGCACCGATTCGATGGCTTCGGGGAAGGACAGATCTTCCTTCTTCATCTGCTGGCGGATCCGCTCGAGGCCCAGGAAGCCGGCGTGGCCTTCGTTGGTGTGGAACACCTGGGGCTCGATGCCCAGCGCCTGCAGGGCGCGCACCCCGCCGATGCCGAGCAGGATCTCCTGGCGCAGCCGGTGCTCGACGTCGCCGCCATAGAGGCGGTCGGTGACCGTGCGCATCTCGGGAGGGTTCTCCTCGACGTCGGCGTCGAGCAGGTACAGCGGGACCCGGCCCACATCGGCCCGCCACACCTGGGCCACCAGCGGGTGCCCGCCGAGGTCGACGCTGACGCGCACGTCCTCGCAGCGGGTCAGGGCCATGGCGAAGGGATCCAGGTTGGGGTAGCGCTCCTGCTGCCACCCGTCGATCGACAGCTCCTGGCGAAAGTAGCCGTGCCGGTAGAACAGCCCTACGCCCACGAGCGGCACACCGAGGTCCGAGGAAGCCTTCAGGTGGTCACCGGCCAGCACCCCGAGGCCGCCCGAGTACTGGGGCAACGCCTCTGCGATGCCGAACTCGGGCGAGAAGTAGGCCACCAGGTCCAGAGCGCTGCCGCCGTTCTTGCTCTGGAACCACCGGGGCTTGGACAGATAGCCGCTGAGTTCGGTGTGGACCTCGTCGAGGAAGCGCATGAACCCGGGGTCGGCCGCCAGCGCTTCGAGACGTTCGTGCGACACCAGCCCCAGCAGGCGGACCGGATCGTGGATGGAGGCGTCCCACTGCTCGGGGTCGACCCAGCGGAACAGATCGCGGGTCTGTTCGTCCCACGCCCAGCGCAGGTTCATGGCCAGCGCCTCGAGGGCCGCCAATTCCGGGGGCAGTGAGGGTCGGACGGTGAAGCTGCGCAGCGCCTTCATGCCCAGACGCTAGCGAAGCCCGCCCGCAGAGGATTCCGGTGCACGCGATGATGACCCGCAGCAACGGACCAGGAGGCGACCCAGTGGCGCATCACGTGAGGGCGGTGGTGGCTCGCTCGGCCCACGAACCCGTGTCGGTGGAGACGATCGTGGTGCCCGACCCGGGCCCCGGCGAGGCAGTGGTGGATGTGCAGGCCTGCGGGGTCTGCCACACCGACCTGCACTACCGGGAGGGGGGCATCAACGACGACTTCCCCTTCCTGCTGGGCCACGAGGCGGCCGGAGTGGTCACCTCGGTCGGTCCCGGCGTGAACTCGGTGGTGGTGGGCGACACCGTCATCTTGAACTGGCGTGCGGTCTGTGGGGCGTGCCGTTCATGCCTGCGGGGCCGGCCCTGGTACTGCTTCTCGACCCACAACGCCACCCAGCGCATGACCTTGCTCGACGGCACCCCGCTGGCACCCGCCCTCGGTATCGGCGCCTTCGCCGAGAAGACGTTGGTTGCCGCGGGTCAGTGCACCAAAGTTGATGCCGGGGTACGGCCCGAAGCAGCGGGCCTGCTCGGCTGTGGGGTCATGGCCGGCCTCGGCGCGGCCATGTTCACCGGTGAGGTGGGTCGCGGCGACTCGGTGGCCGTGTTCGGTTGCGGCGGGGTCGGTTGCGCCGCCATCCACGGTTCCCGCCTGGCCGGCGCCACGACCGTGATCGGTGTGGACCTCGACCCTCGCAAGCTGGTGCTGGCCACCGAGTTCGGCGCCACCCACACGGTGGACGCGTCGAGTACCGACCCGATTGAGGCCATCCGCGCGCTGACCGGGGGCAACGGCGCCGATGTCTGCATCGAGGCCGTGGGTCATCCGAAGGTGTTCGAGCAGGCGTTCTATGCCCGTGACCTGGCGGGGACGCTGGTGCAGGTGGGCGTGCCCACGCCCGACATGCGGATCGAATTGCCCATGATCGACTTCTTCGGCCGAGGCGGGCGGCTCAAGCCCAGTTGGTACGGCGACTGCCTCCCCTCGCGTGATTTCCCGTTGCTCATCGACCTGTACCGGCAGGGCCGTCTCGACCTCGACCGCTTCGTGAGCGAGACCATCGGTCTCGACGAGGTCGAAGCAGCGTTCGCCCGCATGCAACGCGGCGAAGTGCTGCGTTCGGTCGTCGTGCTGTGAGGATCATTCGGCTCCACCATCGGATGCGGCCCCCGAACCTCTGAGTGGGAATCGCCGATCGGGGGTCTGCGGAGACCCGAATCGTGGTAGCAACATCGTCGTGCTCGGACGCCTGACCATCAGCGAGGTGCGGCCCCGGACCCCCAACGGGTGTCCGGCCAAGGCCGCGGTGGGCGAGACGGTGCCGGTGGCAGCCGATGTCTTCCGCGACGGCCATGACCTCGTGGCGGCTCGGGTGGCGTGGCGGCCGGTGGGCGACAAGGCCTGGCGCCTCGAGCCACTGCAACCGACCGGCAACGACCGGTTCGAGGGCACGCTGCAGCCCGACCTGGTGGGCGCGCACGAGTTCCGGATCGAAGCGTGGACGGACCGTCCCGCCACCTGGCACCACCATGTGGCGGCCAAGACGGCGGTGGGCGACGACGTGTCGGTGGAGATCGAAGAGGGGATCGCTCTCTTCGCCCGGCTGGCCCGCTCGGCCGCCGGTGCGGAGATCCGCGCTGCGCTCACCTCGGTCGTGGAATTGCTGCGCTCCGGTGCGTCGCCCCTGACCGTGCCGCCCGCTTCGCTCGAGATGGCCAGCGCGGTGCCCGATCCGATCGATCGGACCAACAGCGCCAAGTTCCGCCTCTGGGTCGACCGGTCCCAGGCGCGTTTCGCGGCGTGGTACGAGTTCTTCCCCCGCAGCGAAGGTGGCTTCACCGGCGCCTCCGAACGCCTGGCCTCGATTGCCGCCATGGGCTTCGACACGGTCTACCTGCCGCCCATCCACCCCATCGGTCTCACGGCTCGCAAGGGACCGAACAACACCACCGAGAGCGGACCCGACGACCCCGGCAGCCCGTGGGCCATCGGTTCTCCCGAGGGCGGACACACCGCCATCGACCCCGGTCTGGGCACCGAGAACGACTTCCGGGCCTTCCTGTTGGCGGCCAGGGCGCACGGCCTGGAGGTGGCACTCGATTACGCCCTGCAGTGCAGCCCCGATCATCCCTGGGTCACTGAGCACCCCGAATGGTTCCGGCACCGACCCGACGGATCGATCCGCTACGCCGAGAACCCACCCAAGAAGTACCAGGACATCTACCCACTCGAGTTCTGGCCTGCGGAGGAAGCCGATCGCAAGGCGCTCTGGCAGGCCTGCCTGGGCGTCATCGAGCACTGGATGGCCTTCGGCATCCGCACGTTCCGGGTCGACAACCCCCACACCAAGCCCCTGGCGTTCTGGGAATGGCTCATCGCCGAAGTCCAGCGACGGGACCCCGAGGTCGTGTTCCTGGCCGAGGCGTTCACCCGGCCCAAGGTGATGGCGGCTCTGGCCGAGGTCGGGTTCAGCCAGAGCTACACGTACTTCACCTGGCGGACCTGGGCCGGCGAGTTGCGCGAGTACCTCGAGGAGTTGGCCCACGGGCCCACCGTCGATTTCATGCGACCTCATTTCTGGCCCAACACCCCCGACATCCTCGGCGGCCAACTGCGCAACGGGCCTCCCGCCGCCTTCGCGTCCCGGGCGGTGCTCGCCGCGCTCTTGACGCCGTTGTACGGCATCTACTCGGGCTATGAGTTGAACGAGAACGAGCCGGCCTCGGAGCGCAACGAGGAGTACCTCCATTCCGAGAAGTACGAGTTGAAGTCCCGCGACTGGGATTCCCCCGACACGTTGGCGCCGTTGCTCACCGAGCTCAACACGGTCCGCCGGCGCCACCGTGCCTTCCAGGAGCTGCGCACCATCCGCTTCCACGGCACCCACGGCAACGACGCCCTGCTGGCCTTCTCCAAGACGGCACCCGACGGGAGCGATGCCATGCTGGTGATCGTGAACCTCGATCCCCACGGGCCTCAGGCCGCCACCCTCGATCTCGATCTGAGCGTGCTGGGGCTCGAGGCCGACGACACCTATGAGGTGTGCGACGAGCTCACCGGGGAGACCTACCACTGGACCGGCGCGCATCCCTGGGTGCGCCTCGATCCCGCGGCCGGGCAGGTTGCCCACGTGCTGCGCATCGGTGCGACCCTGCCGCCGGGTCCCGTGGCCTGATGGGCCACCTCGACCAGGATCCGCGCTGGTATCAGAAGGCGGTCTTCTACGAGGTGTTGGTGCGCGGCTTCGCCGACTCCACCAACGACGGCACGGGCGATCTGAAGGGGCTCATCGAGCGGCTCGACTACATCGAATGGTTGGGCGTCGACTGCCTGTGGCTGCTGCCCTTCTACCAGTCGCCCCTGCGCGACGGTGGCTACGACATCAGCGATTTCTTCAGTGTCCTGCCCGCCTACGGGGATGTCGAGGATGCGACCCGGCTGATCGAGGAGGCGCACCGGCGCGGCATCCGGGTCATCGCCGACATGGTCGTCAACCACACGAGCGACCAGCACCCATGGTTCCACGAGTCCCGCCAGAGCACCGACAATCCCAAGGCCGACTGGTACGTGTGGAACGACCACGACGATCGCTGGTCCGACGCACGCATCATCTTCGTCGACACCGAGGTCTCCAACTGGACCTTCGACGCCCAGCGGGGCCAGTACTACTGGC
The DNA here is from genome assembly GCA_031376015.1 of Acidimicrobiia bacterium. Classification (GTDB taxonomy): domain Bacteria; phylum Actinomycetota; class Acidimicrobiia; order Acidimicrobiales; family JACDCH01; genus JANMIX01. The sequence continues at coordinate 5,020 of JANMIX010000028.1, forward strand.
ACCGGTTCTTCCACCATCAGCCTGATCTCAACTACGACAACCCCGAAGTGTGCGAAGCGATGATGGATGTCGTGCGCTTCTGGCTGGCCCGGGGCCTCGACGGGTTCCGGCTCGACGCCGTGCCCTACCTGTTCGAGCGTGACGGGACCAACGGCGAAAACCTGCCCGAGACCCATGAATGGTTGAAGCAGTTGCGCCGCACGGTCGACGCCGAGTTCCCCGGCACGGTGCTGCTGGCCGAGGCCAACCAGTGGCCGGCCGACGTGGTCGAGTACTTCGGCGACGGCGACGAGTGCCACATGTGTTTCCACTTCCCACTGATGCCCCGCATGTTCATGGCGGTGCGCCGCGAGAGCCGGGTGCCGATCACCGAGATCCTGGCCCAGACCCCCGACATCCCTGACGGGTGCCAGTGGGGCATCTTCCTGCGCAACCACGACGAGTTGACCCTCGAGATGGTCACTGACGAAGAGCGCGACTACATGTACGCCGAGTACGCCAAGGACCCGCTGATGCGGCGCAACATCGGCATCTCCCGCCGGCTGGCGCCACTGGTCGACAACGATCGGCGCGTCGCCGAGTTGCTGCACGCCATGTTGTTCTCTATGCCCGGGAGCCCGGTCATGTACTACGGCGACGAGATCGGGATGGGCGACAACATCTACCTGGGTGACCGTGACGGTGTGCGTACCCCGATGCAATGGACGCCGGATCGCAACGCCGGGTTCTCCAAGGCCGATTTCGCGCGGCTGTACCTGCCCCCGTTGATGGACCCGGTGTACGGCTACCAGTCCGTCAACGTCGAAGCCCAGCAACGCAACCCCAGCTCGTTCCTGCACTGGTTGCGACGCATGCTGGAGGTCCGCAAGGAGCATCCGGTGCTCGGTATGGGTAGCTTCGAAGTGCTGTCGGCCGAAAACCCGTCGGTGCTGGCCTATCTGCGTCGCCTCACCGACCCCGAGAGCGGTCGGGAGGACATCGTGCTCTGCGTCAACAACTTGTCGCGCTTTCCCCAACCGGTTGAGCTCCACCTCGGTCACGAGGCGGGCAAGGTGCCAGTGGAGCTGACGGGCCGCGTGCCCTTCCCGCCCATCGGTGAGCTGCCGTATTTCGTGACGCTGCACCCCTACGGGTTCTTCTGGTTCCAACTGGCCGAGGCCACCGCATGATCGACGCGCCCGCCCTCGAGCCCCTTCTGGCGTCGTATCTGAGCGGTCAGCGCTGGTTCGCCGGCGGATCCGATGAAGCGGCGGCGGCCACGGTGGCCAGCCTCGAGGAATGGTCGACCGACCCGGTGCTGTGGTGGGCACTGGTCGACTCGCCCGTGGGCACCTATCAACTGTTGCTGGGGGCCCGGGAACCGGAAGCGGCGGCCGAGGTGCTCCGCGGCAAAGAGGGCGTGACCGTGGGTGCGGTGCACCATGACGGTGGGGACGTCATCGTCTACGACGCCCTCGTCGACTCCGAACTGGTGCTGAGATTGGCCGGGCTGGTCGTGCCCGAGGAGACCTGGTCGCACTCCCGGGCCATGGCGGTGGAGCAATCCAACAGCAGTCTCGTCATCGACGAGCGGTGCATCTTCAAGGTCTTCCGCCGGCCTCAGCCGGGCCCCAACCCCGACGTCGAGCTGCCCGAGGCACTGTCGGCCGCGGGGTTCGAGCACGTACCGGCGTCGCTCGGCGTGCTGCGTCGAGGGGGCATGGATCTCCTCGTGGCCCGCGAGTTCCTCGGCGACGCGACCGAGGGCTGGCAGCTGGCGCTGACCTCGCTGCGGGATCTCTTCGCCGCCGGCGGCGACCCCGCCGAGCGCGGTGGCGACTTCGCGCCCGAGGCGGGCCGGCTCGGTGAGGTCACCGCGCAGATGCACCTGGCACTGGCGCGTCTGTTCGGCATTGCCGAGATGGACCCCGGCGAATGGGCCGATGATCTCATGGCCAAGCTGGGTGACGAGCCGGAACTGGCCGGGGCGCGCCCCCGTTATGAAGCGCTGCGCCGGGTGAAGTCGCCGGGCATGGCCATCCGGGTGCACGGCGACTACCACCTGGGCCAGACCATGCGGGCCACGACGGGCTGGTATGTGCTCGATTTCGAAGGTGAACCAGCGGTGCCCCTCGAGGAGCGCCGACTGCCGCGCTCACCGTTGCGCGACGTGGCGGGGATGTTGCGCTCGTTCCACTACGCGGCGGAGGTGGCTCGCCGCGAGCAGGGCGAGCACGGTGACCTCGAGGCTCAGAAGGAACTGGCTGCGCTGTGGCGCAGCAGGGTGACCGATGCCTTCGTCGATGCCTACCTCGGCAACGAGGGAATCGCCGAACTGTTGCCGGGCGCCGATGATTTCGAGGTGGTGCTGGCCGCGGCCTTGGCCGGTAAGGCCGTGTACGAGGTCGCCTACGAAAGGGCCTACCGGCCCAGTTGGGTCGACATCCCCCTCACCGTGCTGCGCTGAGCCGTCCGGTGTGGAGGCTGCGCCCGTACGGGCACGCAGCCCCCGCGGGATCGTCAGTGGGTGGCGAGGAAGGTCCGGGCCGCTTCGAGTGAGGTGTGCCGAGCCATGGCGTACAGGATGGTGTTCAGGGTGTCCTCGTCGATGCGGTCGACCGCCGAGAAATCCATCGCCGTCGATTCGGCCTGGCCGACGACACCGCTGGCGTTGAGGGCGTAGGGAACCTTGGGCCTCACGAAGGTGTAGGGCGTGAAGTCGGCCTCGGCGGGGTCGGCCACGAAGGCGCCGTGCTGGGGCAGGGCCAGCGTGTCGTTGAGGGTGAAGGGGTGCACGCCGAAGATCTGCTCGATGGTGCGGATGAGCGAGGGCATCGAACCCCACTGATGGTTCGGCGTGTTGCGGGCGTACGGGCTGATCACCTGCAGGTAATCCCGCAGCGAGGAGACGTGATCGGCGGCCACCTGGGTGTCGTCCTCGGTGATCATGATGGCGGTCGAGGCCCAGAACGGGCTGTGGGAGATCGCGTCCACGATCATGCCGATGGCGGCGTCGTTGTCGGCCACCATCGACTGCGGCGTGGGGCTACCCAGGTTGGCACCCATGGTGTGGTTCACCGGCAGGCTCATGTAGATGAGGCTGGGCATCACGTCACGACCGGTGGTCTGCTGCACGCTGCGCCAGTGGGCCAGGGTGTACTGCGGGTCGAGGACGCGTCCTTCGCAGTCGCGGATGGTGGCGGGCCCGAGGACCGGGATGCTGGGTGACTCGGGCAAGCCGTTGAGCGCCTGGTTCGGTCCCGCCGGTGCCGACCCATTGATGAACTGCTGGGCCCGGCAGGAGTCGAAGTAGCGGAGGTCGCCCGCCTTCCAGTCGACCTTGCCAGTGACACCCGGCTGGGTGCCCTTGGCCTTGTAGGCGTCCATGTCGCCCGATTCGATGGCGGTGTGCTCGCCGTAGATGGCCATGGTCAGGCCGGTGGGATTGTCCGACGGCGCCTCGGCACCGGCCCGCTTGAAGGCCTCGAACAGGTACCCGCCCTCGGGGTCCTGCAATTCGTTGTCGGCTGCGCCGGCCAGGCCGCCGGCGGGCCCGCCGATGCCGGGGCGCAGCGGGTCCCCTCCGCCGTGGCTCCCGCGGATCCCCTCGTCGTAGTCGGCTTGCCAGGTGCGCTCGTTGTGGTCGGTGGCGATGCCGCCCGAGGTCCACGAGTGCCCGGTCACCGACACCTCGGCGTCGGAGTAGAACCGGTCCGACAGGCTGAACTGGGTCGCCAGCTTGTGGTGGTTGGGGGTCGCCGTCTGGCCGTACAGCGTGTAGGTCGGATCGGCGTCGAAGCCGGAGCCTCCGGTGGCGTTGATGTCACCGAAGTACTGGTCGAAGGTCTTGTTCTCGGTGACGATGTAGACGACGTGGCGAATGGGCGACTGGCCGCCGGCGGGGCACAGCACCTTCGACACCTCGATACCGGCGCTGGGGCATGGGTCGGCCACGCCGGACCCGTTGGTGCCGAGCAGGTCCAGCCGGTCGTTGTCGTGCACCTGGGTGGTCCACGCGTCGAGTTCGGCGGCGGTGGCAGGCATGTGGATGGCGCTGACGCTGCCGTTGCTGTTGGTGCCCTGCAGGAAGACGCTGCCGTTGCCACCGAAGCCCGGCCCCATGCCCCGCATGTTGGTGACCCACAGCTTGTAGTCGTCGGCGGTGCCGGTGACGGTCAGGGCCGAGGGGTACCAGCCGGTGGGGATGTACTGGGGCGCGTTGGTGAGCGGTGCCCCCGTGAGGCCGTTGCGGGCCTCGACCGCGTTCATGCCGGCGAGGGCGACGAACAGCAACTTGCCGTCGGGCGAGAGTGCCAGCGCATCGGGATGGGCGCCCACCGAGGCGACGGAGAGCGGCCGTACGGACTCGGTGGTCGTCGAGGTGGGGTCGCCGGCCGCGTCGAGGTGGATGACCGACAACGAATCGTCGTTGGTGTTGGCCACGAAGAGCGAGGAGCCATCGGCGCTGAGTTGGATGGCCGAGGGATGGTGCCCGACGCGGATCATGCCGATCTCGTGCGCGGTGGCCGGGCTGGTGATGTCGACGATCGACACTGTGCCGCCGGTGTTTCCGCCCCGGCCTGCTTCATCGGCCCAGTTGGTGACGTACATGCGGTGTCGAGTGCTGTCGACGGCCATACCGAAGGCGTCGAGGCCCACGGCGGGGCGGCCCACGACGGTGCTCGTGGCGGTGTCGATGATGCTGACCCGGGCGCAGGCCGCTTGGCCGCTGGGGCATCCGCCGGCCGGCGGTGCCTCGCTGACGGTGCCGGCCACGTACAGCAGAGAGCCGTCGAGGACCATGGCCCCGGGGTAGCCCGGCACGTCGATGCCGTTGCTGGGAAGGGGGGTCTTGAGACCGGTCCGGTCACGGAAGCCGTTGAGACCGTTGTGGACCGGGAAGGGCTGGGCTTCGGTGGCATCCATGGGGACAGGGACACCCCCCGCCAGCTTCCAGCGGAACACCTTGTCGGCGTTGCCGCCGCTGGCCCACACGGTGTTGTCGGAGGTCACCGCGATGCCGGTGAAGAGGTTCGCGGCCGGGGACGGCGTGGAGGTCCCGGTGGCGGGATCGAGCACGTTCATGCCCTGGAGGCCCCCGTTGGCGGTGGACACCACCATGTGGCCGTCAGGAGCGGCGGCGATCCCCAGCGGGAACCGCAATGTGTCGAACTGGTCACCGGCGGGCGTCAGGTCCCAGCCCTGGGTGGTGCGGGCACGGTTCGGGTTCAGCACCGAGGCACCCGACGAGGACCCCTGCGATACCTGGGCATCGCCGGTGGCGGCGTCGGCCGCTGCGGGGTTCTCGCCGGTGAGCGTCAGGAATTTGGCGGCATTGGCCCTGCCTGCGGCACGGGTGGTGTGGTGATCCGACCCGTTCCGGGCGACCGCCACCGCCACGGTCGAGCCCGCCAGAACGACGACGACGCCCGCCAGCGCGCCCCACTTTGCCCCAATTCGATGCATGACGTCTCAATTTCGTCATGACCGTACGAAACTCCTGCTGAGGCAGGTCAGGGGATGCCCCGGCCTGCTGCGCAGGCCCGCAGGAATGCGGACTGATGGGTGCCGAGGGTGCTGGTGGCGCCCGTGTGGTTGGATCATCGGGTGACACGGCGAGTGCTGGCCAACGAGGTGGCCCGGGTACGAGAGGGCGTGCACGCCGATCCCCACTCCTTCCTGGGCCGTCACGGCCGCCTCGTGCGGGTGTGGCGCCCTGGCGCCGAATCCGTGCGAGTCGGGCAGAAGACCGCCACCAGGGTGGACCCCGAGGGGCTGTTCGAGGCGGCCGCCCCCGAGGGCCAGGAGGCCTACGAGATCGAGGTCACCTACCCCGATGGCGCCGTGCACTGCTACGACGACCCGTACCGCCATTGGCCCACGCTGGGCGACCTCGACCTGCATCTCATCGGCGAGGGCCGCCACCAGCGCCTCTGGGAGGTGTTGGGGGCGCGCCCGCTGCGCCACGGCGATGTCGACGGCACCGCCTTCTCCCTGTGGGCGCCCTCGGCACGGGCGGTCCGGTTGGTTGGCGACTTCAACTTCTGGGACGGAAGAGCGCACCCGATGCGGGCGCTGGGTGCCTCGGGGGTGTGGGAGCTGTTCGTGCCCGGCGTGCGCGCCGGCGCCCACTACAAGTTCGAGATCGTGGGCGCCGACGGGGTGGCCCGCCTCAAGGCCGACCCCATGGCCCGCGCCGCCGAGTGCCCCCCGGGCACCGCGTCGATCGTCGCCGAATCCACCCACGTCTGGACCGACGACGACTGGATGGCGCTGCGTCGGGCCGATACGTCGGTGAACCGTCGCCTCTCGGTCTACGAGGTGCATCTGGCCTC
>JANMIX010000765.1:0-2763 GCA_031376015.1 Acidimicrobiia bacterium
CCACCACGGTCGCGCCCTCCGAGACGGCCTGGTGCACCATCTCCACGATCCGCGCCGCCGATGCGGCAGTGATCACCGGGCCGACGTCGACGGTGGGGTCGAGCGGATCCCCCAGCGTCAGCGCCGCCGCCCGTGCTGCGATCCGCTCGGTCACCTCCTGCGCCACGGCGGGGTGCACCACCAGGCGCGAGGTCGACGTGCATCGTTGGCCGGAGGTGCCGAAGGCGCCGAAGATGGCGCCGTCCACCACCAGGTCCAGGTCAGCATCGGGACGCACGATCATGGCGTTCTTGCCACCCAGCTCCAGGGAGACCAGGCGCGGTCCGCTGGCCATGGCGGCCGACGCCACCAGCCGGCCGGTGGGGACCGAACCGGTGAAGCTGACCGCCCCCACCCCGGGGTGCACGGCCAGGGCGGCGGCGGGCTCCGCGAAACCGTGGACCACCTGCACCAGGTCCGCCGGGACGCCAGCGTCGACGCAGGCGGCGACGAACGCCTCGGCGCAGCCGGGCGCGTGCTCCGAGGGCTTGAGGACCATGGCGTTCCCGGCCAGCAGGGCGGGGAAGATCTTCCAGGACGGGATGGCCACCGGGAAGTTCCACGGGGTGATCATGCCGATGACCCCCACCGGATGGCGCGTGGTCCATGCCAGCTTGCTGGCCAGTTCCGAGGGCACCGTGACCCCCCAGGCGGCACGGCCCTGCCCCGCCACGAACGAGGCCATGTCGATGGCCTCCTGCACGTCGCCGGCCGCCTCCACCAGCACCTTGCCCGCTTCCCGGCTCACCAGGCGGGCCAGTTCGGTCTTGCGTCCGGCCAGGAGCGCACCCACCGCGGCGATGGCCTCGGCCCGGGCCGGGACGGGCACGCGGGCCCACTCCCGCTGCGCCTCGGTGGCGGTGGCGACGGCCCGATCCACCTCGGCCTGGCCGTGGACGGGGAATCTGCCGATTGCCTCGTCGGGCCGGGCGGGGTTCACCGATTCGAACGAAGCCGTCGCGTTGAGAACCACGTCGCCGCCCTTTCGGTGAGGAGGAGATCTCCAGGCTACGCCCGGCTCACGAGGATCGGCTCGGACCGTCGCCTTCCTCCCCTGCCGACAAGGGCCGCGGCGTCCGCGTAGCTTCACCGCATGGTCCTTGCCACCGTTCGCGCTCCATCGGGTCTGGTCGCCTCGGTGGACCACCTCGCCTCTGCCGCGGGGGTGGCCATGCTGCGTGCCGGTGGGACCGCGGCCGATGCCGCCATCGCCGCCAGCGCAGTGCTCGCGGTGACCGCTCCCCACATGTGCGGGATGGGCGGTGATCTCTTCGCCCTGGTGCACGACCCGGCCGCGCCGCACCAACCACCGGCGACGCTGAACGCCTCCGGTCGCGCCGGTTCCGGCGCCGACCCGGCGCGCCTACGGGCCGAGGGCTCTCCGGCGATGCCCTTTCGCGACGATGTGCGATCGGCTCCGGTGCCGGGTTGCGTGGACGGATGGGTCCAACTGCACGATCGCTTCGGCGCGCTGGCCTTCGACGATGTCCTGGCGCCGGCGATCGCTTACGCCGCGGCGGGGTTCCCTGCTTCCCCGACCCTGGCGCTGACCTGTGGGCAACTGATCGGGGTCAGGGGTGCCGAGGCGCTGGTGCCGGGCGAACGGCGCCCGCGGTCCGGTCAACGGTTGGTGCGTCCAGGGGTGGCGCGCACACTGGAGGCGATCGCGAGGGAGGGCCGGCGCGGCTTCTACGAGGGCGAGTTCGGCCGCGGGCTCCTGGAACTGGGCGCAGGTGAGTACATCGAGGCGGATCTCGGCAGGGTTCTGGCCGACTGGGTCGAACTGCTGGGCATCGACGTCTGGGGCCATCGGGTGTGGACCACGCCGCCCAACAGCCAGGGCTACCTGACCTTGCTCGGGGCTGCCATGGCCGCCGGGCTCCACCTGCCTGAGCGACCTGAGGACGGCGCCTGGGCGCATCTGCTGGTGGAGGCGGCCCGGGCGGCCGCGCACGACCGGCCCGCGTTCCTGCACGAGCATGCCGACGCCGGGCCACTCCTCGCCGCACCCGCGGTTGCCGCCCGCCGGGACCGGATCGACGCTGAGCACCGCTCGCCGCTGGCGTTGCCGGTGGGGGCGGGCGACACCATGTTCCTGTGCGCCGTCGACGCCGACCGAATGGGGGTCTCCCTCATCCAGTCGAACTGCTCGGGGTTCGGCAACTTCGTGTTCGAGCCGTCCACGGGGATCGGCCTGCACAACCGGGGCATCGGGTTCAGCCTCCAGGCCGGTCATCCCGCCGAGTACGGCCCGGGTCGGCGGCCGCCGCACACCCTCGCCCCTGCCATGGTCACCCACCCTGACGGGTCGCTACGGGCGTGCGTCGGCACCATGGGCGGTGACGCGCAGCCCCAGGTGTTGCTGCAGTTGCTGACCCGCTACCTCCACCACGGCGGGTCCCCGGGTGCGGTCATCGGCGCGCCGCGTTTTGCCCTCACCGGCTCGGCAGCCTCGGGCTTCGACACCTGGAATGACCCAGACGGCGTGCGGGTCGAGGTGGAGGCGGCGGCCGGGGAAGAGTGGGTGCAGGGGCTGTCGCAGCGCGGGCACGAGGTGAAGGTCGTGGACGGTGTGGTCGGCACCTTTGGCCATGCCCACCTCATCGAGGTGACCCCCGACGGCATGTTGGGCGGGGCAGCGGACCCCAGGGCGCTCACCGGTGCCGCCTCCGGGTTCTGAGACCGGCGGCGCGCCTGGCTCAATCAGGGTCGCGGAACTCCGGG
>JANMIX010000123.1:0-1766 GCA_031376015.1 Acidimicrobiia bacterium
TCAACTTCGCCCACGGTGCCATCGGGATGCTCGGCGCCTTCATGTTCTGGCAGGTGCACGTCGAGTGGGGAGTACCAACCCTGCCGGCGTTGGCGATCGTCCTGCTGGTGATCGCACCGCTCACGGGCCTGGGCATCGAAGCGGCCGTGATGCGCCGGTTGCGCGACACCAGCGACGCCACCCAACTGGTGGTGACCGTCGGCCTCCTGGCCGGCGCGCTGGGCCTCGGTCAGTGGTTGTGGAGCCCCTCTGACGCCCACCCCATCCAGCACTTCTGGGAAGGATCCACCGTCGAGATCGGCTCGGTCCGGCTCACCTATCACGTCGTCGCCGCCTTCGCGGTAGCCGTGGCGGTGGCGGTCGGGCTACGGATCCTGCTCTTCTCCACACGGGCGGGGGTGACGATGCGAGCAGCGGTCGACAACGGCCCCCTCACCGCGCTCAACGGCGCTCGGCCGGAACGATCCGCGCAGTTGTCCTGGGCGGTCGGATGCAGCTTGGCGGCACTCAGCGGCATCCTCATCGCGCCCGACCAGGGGCTGCAGCACGCGCTGCTCACGCTGCTCATCGTGAACGCCTATGCCGCCGCCGTCATGGGCCGGCTGCGCAGCCAGCCCCTGACGTTCCTGGGAGCGGTCATCCTCGGCCAGGCCGACGCCTACGGCAGCGGCTACATCGAACTCTCCAACCAGTATCTGTCCGGGGTACGGCCTGCGATTCCGGTGCTGATCCTCTTCATCGTGCTCCTGGCACTGCCGCAGTCGAAGCTGCGCGGTCACACCTTCACCCGCACCCGGGAGGTGGTGACCCGGCCGACATGGCTGCTGACCCTGCTCGGCTGCGGCGCCCTTCTGGGAACGACGGTGGTGGTGATCGCCAGCGTCACCGACACCGATGCCCTCGGCCTGCAGCGGGTGGTGGGAGTGGCCATCGTGGCCCTCTCGCTGGTCCCGTTGGTGGGTTGGGCAGGACAGATCTCGCTGTGCCAGATGAGCTTCGCGGGTGTCGGCGCCATCGTCTTCGCCCACCACGGTGGCGGCGGGAACCCGCTGATCCTGGTCGTGGTAGCCCTCATCTCCGGCCTGGTCGGCGCCTTGGTGGCACTGCCCGCCCTGCGGCTGTCAGGGATCTACCTGGCTCTGGCCACCGCGGCCTTCGCCGTGTTCCTGGATCGTTGGATCTTCGTCATGTCGGCCTTCTCGATCGGCCCCGTGAGCATCGACTTCTTCGGTTTCGGCACCTTGCCCGTCGATCCCATTCACGTCCCCGGCATCGATCCCTCCAGCCCCAAGGCAGAGCTGTTGGTCCTGGTGGGCATCTTCTGCATCGCCGCGCTCGTGGTCGTCGGCATCCGCCGCAGCGCCTTCGGTGAACAACTCCTCGCACTCAAGGACAGCCCCGCCGCGTGCGCCACGCTGGGCATGAACCCCTCGGTGGTGAAGCTGGCCGTCTTCTCCATCTCCGCCGCCATCGCCGGGATCGGCGGAGCGGTCTTCTCCAACGGTCTGGGCACCGTGAGTGCCGAGCGCTTCAGCTTTTTCGAGAGCCTCCCGATCCTCCTCCTGGCCGTCGTGGGTGGCCTGGGAACCCCGGTCGGCGCGGTGCTGGGCGCGGTCTTCCTCTACCTCATCCCCGTCCTGACCGCCGAGATCGCCTGGCTGGACGGACCGGCACGCGTGCTGCCCGGACTCATCGGCGCCAGCCTCGGCCAGAACCCCAATGGCGCCGCGCACGAGTTCCGCGTGCGGCTGCGGCCGTTGAAGGAG
>JANMIX010000126.1:0-3279 GCA_031376015.1 Acidimicrobiia bacterium
GGAAGAGCGCCAGCGTGCTCCACAGGATCCGGCGGCGCCGCCGCACCACGAAGTTGCCCAGACGGTTCAGCATGCTGCCCCTCGATCATTCAACGCGTCGAACGAGTGAACCGGGTTCACTCGCGGGCCGCATCGTGGTGCGGCACATGGGGTCGCGTCCAGATGACCTGCGTCACAGCCGGGGCCAGCGATCAAGATGAGCCCATGTCCGCCACCGCGATCCAACCTCCTGGCGCCCACGCACCGGATCGACGTCGTTGGGTCACCAACGGCGGCCTGCGCCTCGCTGTGCACGAGTGGGGCGACCCCGACGGCCCGGTGCTGTTCATGGCACACGGCGGGTTCGATTTCGCTCGCACCTTCGACATCTTCGCCCCGCTGCTGGCCGACGCCGGCTGGCGGGTGGTGTGCTGGGACCAGCGGGGCGGCGGCGAGTCGGATCACGCCGAGCTGTACGCGTGGGAAGCGGACATCCGCGATGGCCTTGCCGTGCTCGACGCCACCACCCGCCGGCCGGTCGTGCTGCTGGGGCACTCCAAGGGGGGGAGCGTGATGATGCAACTGGCCGAGGCCAACCCCCACCGCTGCAGCCACCTCGTCAACATCGACGGGCTCCCCTCGCGACGGAACTGGCCCGATGTCCCCGAACAACGGCGCACCAAGATGCGTGCCGCCGAGGTCACCGACTGGCTGGCCCATCGGGCCCGCTCCGCCACCCGGCAGCGCCGGCCGGGCACGTTGGAGGAACTGGCGGAGCGGCGGGGACGGATGAATCCGCGGCTCACGCCGGAGTGGCTGCGCTACCTCGTCCAAGTCGGCGCGACCGAGACCGAGGAGGGGTGGCGGTGGAAGCTCGATCCTGTTCTGCGCTTCGGTGGTTTCGGACCCTGGCGGCCCGAGTGGTCGATGATGCGGATGCCGGGAGTCGCCGCACCCACACTTGGCATCCTGGGCCTGGTTCCCGAGGTGATGGGCTGGGGGACCCAGATCGAAGACGTCGTGCCTTGGTTGCCGCCCAAGGGCGAGGTGGTGGCCTACGACGACACTGGCCACTTCGTGCACATCGAGCAGCCGGAACGGGTGGCGTCCGATGTCTTGCGTTTCCTCGGCCCCCCGCCCGGTTCAGGCGGTTGGGGGCTCGTGGGCACGGGAACTGCGGCGCCAGGCCGGCTCGAGCAGCCCGCCGGGTCCCGGCCAGCGGAGGGCGTCACCGTGCGGGTCCGCCACAATCGCTGCGACCTGGCCCTGCACCAGCTTCGCGGCGGCGAAGGGACCGCCCTGCTGCTCCTGCACGGCCTCGCCGAGCGATCGCCCGTCGAGGTTCCCGAACGTCTGCGGCCGTGGCCGGGACCCGTGTGGGCACTGGACTTCACCGGTCACGGCGAGTCGACCATCCCCACCGGCGGCGGGTACTCGGCCGAACAACTCATGGGCGACGCCGACGCGGCGCTGGCTCACCTGGGCTCGGCAACCCTGCACGGTCGCGGACTGGGCGCCTACATCGCGTTGTTGCTCGCCGGTGCCCGGCCCGACCGCGTGCGCGGGGCGATGCTGGCCGACGGCCCCGGCATGATGGGTGGCGGCAATGGTCCCGGTACGTCCACCGTCACGATCTGCGACGCGGCCGCCCTGGCGCCCCCCGATCCCTTCGCCCTGGCCGAACTTTCACGGGACCCTCGTCCACCCGACTACGCCACTTCGTACGTGCACCTGGCGGTGGCCGGCTCCACCCTCGAGAGCCCCCTCGCCGTCGTGGCGGTGAACCGGCCCGACTGGCTGGCCGCGGTCGTGGCCGAGCCGGGCGTGCTCACCGTCTCCACCGCCGAGGCAATGGCGCTGTACGCCGGCACGTGACGCAACGATGTCACCTGACCTGAATGTCGCCCAGCGCAGTCCGTCCCGATCAACCATGTGACGATGCGAACGATGCCTGGTCGAAATGACGTTTTTGTACGGAAAGCTGCTGCTTTGCCGGGCTGCGGATTATGCATCGTCCCGCTCCATTTGCCGGTGGGGTGCTAGAACGTGGTCAGCCCAAATGAAAGGCAGAACAAATGCTGAAGGAATTCAAGGAATTTATTTCCAAGGGAAATGTGGTTGACCTTGCGGTCGCCGTCGTCATCGGTTCTGCGTTCGGTGCGCTCATTGGCGCCATCGTGGCGGGCATGATCACTCCCCTTGTCGGCATGATCGCCAGCAAGGATTTCTCAGAGATGACCTTCGAGGCGAACGGCTCGGTCTTCCGGTACGGCACGGTGATCAACGCGATCATCACCTTCCTCAGCGTGGCCTTGGTGATCTTCTTCGTCGTCGTGAAGCCGATGAACATGTTGGCTGAGCGGCGCAAGCGGGGCGAGGTTCCGGCCGACACGCCTCCGACGCAGGAAGAACTGCTCACCGAGATCCGCGACCTGCTCGCCTCTCAGCCCCGCTGAGCAGTCGGCCCAGACGGGCCCGGTTGTAGCGCTGGACCACCAGGCACGGTCCGTTGACGGCCAGCGCGTAGAGGACTATCAGGGGCATCACCGCCGGCGGGTTGAAGAGCGCGAACGCCGGTGTGATGCCCGTGATCCACCAATGCGTCCATTCAGCGCGGCGGGTCTCGGCCATGAACCGCTCGATAGCGGCCATGTCATGGCCCGCCAACTGGCGTTTGGCGAGGCCACCGGTGAACAGGGCGCCGGCCTCGGGCAGCCGGTCCTTCCAGCGCCGGATGCCCCAGCGCTCATAGAGCCGCCCACCCGCCTCGAATCGCCGGACGCGGTAGAGCCAGGTGTCCCGGCTGAAGGCACGCACGGGGCGGCGGTGGGCCACGTAACCGACGGCCAGACTCCAGCCGGCCCACAACAGGACATTCAGCCCGATGATGGCTGCGTCGGGAAGGTCGATCACCAACGGGGGTCGGCGGCCAGCAGGGCATCCACGTCGACGGCGTTCAGCGGCCTCGACATGAGGTATCCCTGGGCCAGATCGCAGTCCAGGCGCCGTAGCTCCGCCAGCTGGTCCTGGGTCTCGACTCCTTCGGCCACCGCGGCCAGGCCCAACGTGTGCGCCAGGCTCACGATGGCCGCGACGATGGCCGAGTCCTCCGGGTCGCGGCCCAAGCCGTCGACGAAGGCTCGGTCGACCTTCAGGATGCCGACGGGGAAGCGTCGCAACTGGGCCAGCGAGGAGTACCCGGTGCCGAAGTCGTCCACGGCCAAGCCGGCGCCGATGCTGCGGAGCTCGCTCAGCAGGGCGCCCGATGCGGCCGGGTCCCGCATGAGCACGCTCTCGGTG
>JANMIX010000774.1:0-3369 GCA_031376015.1 Acidimicrobiia bacterium
CACCTCCAGGAGCTCTTGCCGGGAAGGATCGTCCGTCCTGAAACGATGCGGACGCGTTCCGGTGAGCATCTCGTAAAGGACGACACCGAGCGCATACACGTCGGAGTTGGCGACCGTCACCCCCGCCCGCCGTTCGAGCACTGCCAGCAACAAGGCCAGGCGACCAGGCTCGAGGCCCTGACTGGAACGCCGGGGCATCGCCAGGTTCGACGGCGCCACCAAAGCCTGCACCTCCACGAGGAGCGGGCGATGACCCTCGAGCACCGGCACGACGGCGGAGCCCGCCACCTCGGGGCGCCGGTCGGTCAGGAACAGCGCGCTGGGGTCGGGCACCGAGGCCAGACCGGCGTCGGTCATGGCGAACAGTCCGATCTCGGCGGTGGAGCCGAACCGGTGCTTCACCGCTCGGAGCAGCCGCAGGGCGTGGTGGCGGTCGCCCTCGAAGGACAGGACCGTGTCGACCACGTGCTCGAGGACCCGGGGACCGGCCAAGCCGCCGTCCTTGGTGACGTGGCCCACCAGGACGACCGCGGTGCCCCGCCGCTTGGCCTCGGTGACGAGCCGGTAGGCGCACTCGCGCACCTGGGTGACCGAGCCCGGCGCTGACCCCAACTCGGGATCGTGCACGGTCTGGATGGAGTCGACGATGACCAGGTCGGGAGCGACGGCATCGAGATGGGACACGAGGCCCGGCAAGGACGTCTCCGCAGCCAGCCACAACGAGGGGTGCAGCGGACCGAGACGCTCGGCCCGGAGGCGCACCTGCTGGGCCGACTCCTCGGCGGAGACGTAGAGGACCTTGGCCCCGGCCGTGGCCATCGTGGCCGCCACCTGGGTGAGCAGCGTGGACTTGCCGATGCCCGGTTCACCGCCGATGAGGGTCACCGAGCCCGGCACGAGACCCCCGGAGAGCACCCGGTCGAGCTCGTCGACACCGGTGGACCGGGCTGCGAAGGCGGCGACGTCGACCTGGGTGACCGGCACCGCGGCCTGGAACGAGGAAGGGACCGCAACCGTGGCCGCCGCCTCGAGGAGTTCTTCGACCAGGGTGTTCCACTCGCCACACCCGTTGCACCGGCCCTGCCAGCGTGGCGCCGCTGCACCACAGGCCGAACACTGGAACACCGACCGCACCTTCGCCATACGAACAACTGTACGCCCAGGTGGTGTCAGTGAGGGAGCATGCTCCGACGCCGTCGGGTGAGGCTCACGGTGGCGAGGCCCACCGCGGCAACGGCCGCCACCACCGCCAACCCGACGAGGAGGAGCGGCGCCCAACGCCGCTCGCGCCCGGTGGCCGTGAGTTGGGCGGGGATGGGCTGGGAGAGTCGGGGTTGCCAGACCGCCCCGTTGCTGGCGCTGAGCGGGGCGTTCGAATGAACCGAGCCCGGCAGGCGGACCCTGACCTGGATGCTGAAGGCCTTGTCGAGGGCGGGTCCGACCGGCACCCCCAACTCCTGCGACAGCGACGTTGTGCCCGCTGCTCTGGTCAGCGCCGAGTCGGCGAAGGAGTCGAGGCCCTTGGAGAAGTCGACCGTGCCGGAGAATGCCGTCTCGGTGGCACCGAACGAGGTGTGGCGCCGCAGTTGGAAGTCCCGGAAGGCTCCCCGGACGCCGGTGATCTCACTGAGCGCCGCGTTGGCCTGGCCGATATCGGCAAAGGGGTGCCGGGCCCGGATCCAGGTGAACCCATCGGTCTCCTTGACGGGGGCGTCGACCGCCCAACCCCGGGCTTGGAGATCCTTTGTGCGCACGGCTGTGGACAGGTCGCCCACGGCGTTCACTGCATCGGCGTCGAGACCGATGGCCACGGTGACCTCGCCCGTACCGTTGGAATCGACGGCGATGTTCACCTCGGTCTTCACCTGGCACCCGGCGGCCAGCAGCACCACGAGACACACCGCCCCGGCCAGGCCCATCCGCCGGCGACGGCGAGGGCGGGAGGCCGCGGCGCTCACGTGGTCTTGACGATGAGCAGGTTGCAGGGAATGTGGTGGATGACCTTGTTCGGCACGGCACCCACCCGCAGGAAGCGGGTGACCCCGGTCATCCCCTTGTTCCCGAGCACGAGCAGGTCGTAGTCGCGCGCCGCCTGAAGCAGCGCCCCGACGGGGTCGCCCTCGGCGGTGCGGGTGTCGATGTGCACGCCGGAGCCGGCGTAATGGCCGGCCTCGGCCTCGACCACGGGACCCGCCTTGTCTCGCCGGCCGGCACAGAAGATGGTCAGGGACGCGCCATAGGCCTTGGCCACCTCGACGGCGCGCGCCACCGCCTTGGCGGCAGTCGGTGAACCATCGGTCCCCACCAGGATCCGCTCGTACATGGGCACGGACCGTAGCAGCGCGTTCGGGTGATGCTCCTACACCGCTCGGTGCGCGTGTGCGCCGGGCAAGGACCTCAGTCGGTGGGGCCGGTCTCGGCCAGTTCGACCGGGGGCGGGGTGAAGCCCTCGATCGAACGGAACACGAGGCGCTTCTCGCCCTTGGCCGAATCGGGATCGATCTCGACGTCGACCACGACCATCTCCCCGGCGCGGAACTCCTTGTGGAGCAGGCGCTCCGAGAGGGGATCCTCGACGAGACGCTGGATGGCACGGCGCAGCGGCCGGGCGCCCAGGGTGGGGTCGTAGCCCTTGTCCGACAGGAAGTACTTGGCCTCGGTCGAGAGCTCCAGGCCGATGCCCTGGCCCTCGAGCTGGATCGCGGTCCGCTTGATCATCAGGTCGACGATCTCGGTGACCTCGTCCTTGGACAGCTCGTGGAAGACGATGGTCTCGTCGATGCGGTTCAGGAACTCGGGCCGGAAGTGGGCCTTGAGGGCGTCGATGACCTTCTCCTACATGCGTTCCTAGGAGACGGCCTCGTCGGCCTTGCCGAAGCCCAGCGAGGACTTACGCAGATCGGCGGTGCCCAGGTTGGAGGTCATGATCAACACGGTGTTGCGGAAGTCGACCGAGCGACCCTGGGCGTCGGTGAGGCGACCCTCTTCGAGGATCTGCAGCAGCGTGTTGAACACATCGGGGTGGGCCTTTTCGATCTCGTCGAAGAGCACCACGGAGAAGGGCTTGCGGCGCACGGCCTCGGTGAGCTGGCCACCTTCGTCGTAACCCACGTAGCCCGGAGGCGCACCGACGAGACGGCTGACGGTGTGCTTCTCCATGTACTCGGACATGTCGAGGCTGAGCAGGCTCTGCTCGTCGCCGAAGAGGAACTCGGTGAGCGTCTTGGCCAGCTCGGTCTTCCCCACGCCGGAGGGGCCGAGGAAGATGAACGAGCCGCTGGGGCGCTTCGGGTCTTTGAGGCCGGCGCGTGTGCGGCGCACACTCTGGCTGACGGCCTTGATGGCGTTCTCTTGGCCGATGATCCGCTT
>JANMIX010000181.1:0-4059 GCA_031376015.1 Acidimicrobiia bacterium
CGACGGAGAAGGCGCGTGCGGTCGTGGACCTGGGCATGGAGCGGGCCCGGGACATCATCGAGCGCAACGACGACACCGTCACGGTCGAGGTCCCCGTGCACGGGAACGGCGCAACGGCCTAGCGAAGGATCCGGCTAATCCCCGTCGAGGTAGTCGCGCAGCTTCTGGCTGCGGTGCGGGTGGCGCAGCTTGGCCAGCGTCTTCGACTCGATCTGGCGGATCCGCTCGCGGGTGACACCGAACTCCTTGCCTACCTCTTCGAGCGTTCGGGCTTGGCCGTCCTCGAGGCCGAAGCGCAACCGCACGACCTGCTGCTCACGGTCGTTCAGTTCCCCCAATGCTTCGAGCACGGCGGAGTTGAGCATCATCTTGGCGGCGATGTCGGCAGGCGCATCCGCCTGCAGGTCTTCGATGAAGTCGGCCAAGTTGGAATCGTCCTCCTCCCCCACCGGCGAGTCCAACGAGAGCGGGTCCTGGCTGATGCGCAGGATCTCGCGCACCCGGGCGGGAGTCATGTCGACCTTGTCGGCCAACTCGTCGATCGTTGGCTCGCGCTCGAGGTCCTGGAGCATCTGGCGTTGCACCCGGTGGACCTTGTTGATCGACTCCACCATGTGCACCGGGATGCGGATGGTGCGGGCCTGATCGGCGATGGCCCGGGTGATGGCCTGGCGGATCCACCATGTGGCGTAGGTGGAGAACTTGAAGCCCTTGGTGTAGTCGAACTTCTCGACGGCCCGCATGAGGCCGAGGTTGCCCTCCTGGATGAGATCGAGCAGCAACATGCCCCGGCCGACATACCGCTTGGCGATCGACACCACCAGGCGCAGGTTGGCCTCGATGAGGTCGGCCTTGGCGTTGTCGCCGTCCTTGATCTGGCGGTTCAGCCGGCGCCGCTCGGTGAAGCCCATGGCCTCCAACTCGCCGGCCGCGGCCAGATCGGCGAGGTGCTCGGCGGCCAGCGCGCCCGACTCGATGCGTTTGGCCAACTCGACCTCTTCGGGGCCGGTCAGCAGGGGCACCCGGCCGATCTCGCGCAGGTACATGCGCACCGGTTCGGCGGAGCCCGCGATCTTCGACTCGCTGATGCGATCGGCACTCACCCGGCTCTGGCGGCGCCGAGGGATGCTGCGCTGGCGGGCCGTCACATGGTCGCCGGCCTTGGCGTTGCCCGCCACCCCTGCCGTCATCTCGACGGCCTCCTCGGGCCCCTCATCCTCATCGTCCTCGAGGTCGTCGAGAGGGATCACCCGGCCGGGCACATGGCCCACGATCTCATCGGGCTCCTCCACCCGGATGCCCTTCAGGGCCAGATGATCGACCAGCGCCGTGAGCACATCGGCGGTCAGTTCCACCGACAACACGTCGAGCACGTCGTCTTGGGTGAGGAAGCCCTTGGGCTTGCCTCGCTCGGTCAGCACATGCAGTTCGCTTGTCGGTATCACCTCCCTGACCATGGCTGCACCTGCATCTGAGCTCATACCGGATCCTCGGTTGATGATCCGAGCCACGATAGCAACTGGTCGATCGCCGCACGCCGGGTCTTGGGTTCGGTCAACTGTTCGGTCGCCAACTTCACCGGTGCGAGGTTCACCACCACTCCACGCGACCGGGCCGAGGCCAGTTGCCGGCGAACCGCCTCCCGTACCAGCAGTGCCACGACGTCCTCGGGATCGGACTCCACGTCGTCCACCGCCAGGCGCTGCAGCAACTCCGCGGCCCCGGGATCGGCCACGGCCAGCGCGTCGCGCACCGACTCGGTCGAGGCCAGGGCCCGGAACGCGGCCAGGTTCCGCTCGTCGGCGAAGAGCGCCTCGGAGGCGGCCGGGTCGGCCAGCAGCAACGGATCGATGGCCTCGGAGGAATGGATCAGGTGGCGCAACGCCTCGATCTCGGCGGTGTCACGGACCCCTTCGGTGCGGGCCTCGATCACCGAGGTGCGATCCTCGCGGACCCGCACGGCCCCCGGGCGGGGAACCCCCGGCTGGGGACGGGCGGTGAGGCGGGCCCGCAACTGGTCGGGCTCGAACCGGCAGCGGGCCGCCACCTCCATCACGTACTGGTCGCGCACCAGGGGGCTCGGATGCTCGCGGATCACCTCGAGCGCGGCTTCCGCGGTGGCCGCTCGCTGCTCGGGCGTGTCCATCTGACCGGCGTCGAGCACCCGGTGCACCCGAAAACCGAGGAACGGCACGGCCCCCTCGACCGCGGCGCGCAGCCGGTCGGGATCGGTCTGGGCCAGTTCGCCGGGGTCGACCCCTGCGGGCAGATCGGCGACCGCCACGGTCATGGTGAGCTTCTGCTCCCACTCGTAGATGCGCGCCGCCGCCGACTGCCCCGCGGCGTCGGCGTCGAAGGCCAGCACCACCCGCTTGGCGAACTTCTCGAGCACCCGCAGGTGCTCCTCGGTCAGCGCCGTCCCGCAGGTGGCCACCGCCCGCTCGACCCCGGCGGTGGCGAACCCGATCACGTCGGTGTACCCCTCGCACACCACCGCTTCACCCAGGTTCACGATCTGGGCCTTGGCCCAGTTGAGCCCGTACAACGCCCGGGACTTGGTGTAGATCGCCGTCTCCGGCGAGTTCTTGTACTTGGGTCCCTCGGCGCCCGGCATGATGCGGCCCCCGAAGGCCACCGGGTCGCCGGTGACGTCGTAGATGGGAAACAGAATCCGGCCCCGGAAAGCGTCGGTGAGGCGGCCGTTGCGGTTGAGGAACGCCAGCCCCGTCTCCACCGCGACCTCGGTGGGCAGGTGCAGGGCACGCATGGCCTCGTCCCACGCCTCGGGCGCCCAACCGATGCGGTAGCGGCGGGCCAACTCTCCGTCGATCCCCCGCGCCCGCAGGTACGACCGGGCCCGGCCCGCGTCGGGCGCGGTCAGCAGACGCTCGTGGTACCAGTCGACCGCCTTGCCCATGGCGTCGATGAGCCGGGCCCGCTTCTTGCGACCCTCGTCCTCACCCCGTTCGGTGTAGCGCAGGGTGACGCCCAACTTCCCGGCCAGGAGTTCCACGGCCCCCACGAAATCGGTGTGCTCGATCTCTCGCACGAACCCGATGGCGTCGCCGCCGCGGTGGCAGGCGCCGAAGCAGTACCAGAAACCTTCGTGCTCATTGACCGAGAACGAAGGGCTCTTCTCGGGATGGAACGGGCACAGCCCCACCCACCGGCGGCCGCTCTGACGCAGTTGCACGTACTGGCCGACGACCTCGCGGATGTTGGCCGCGTCGCGGACACGTTGAATGTCCTCGTCGACGATGCCCATCGGCCCGACGGTAGCGGTCGGCGCAGCGGTCGGTTCCCGGGACGGTCGCCAGCGACCCGCACCCGGCTGCAAGCCCACTGCAACGGCTCCCGGCAGAGTGACAACATGAGCTTCACGAAGCCCACCGAAGAGACCTCCGCCCCGCGAACCCCGCCCATCGTCGCGTCCTCGTTGGACGAACTGCTGGCTCGCGCCACCTCCCGGGTGCCGTTCGGGCACAGCGACGGCAAGTCGGCCGTGCCCATGGAGGCAGTGGTGGTCGGCGGCCAGCGGTTGGTGATCAAGCACCTCCACGTCGACCACGACTGGATCGCCCGCAGCTTCGGCGACCTGCGGGGCAACCCCGTGTCGGCGTGGCGCTCGGGGATTCTCGACCGGCTGCCGGGCTGCATCGACCACGCCCTCGTCACCGTGATCGAGGGCGAGGGGCGCAACGGTTGGGGCGCCGCCCTGGTGATGCGCGACGTATCCGAGCACCTCGTGCCCGAGGGCGACCGGGTGCTGAGCATGGATCAGCACCGGGGCTTCATCGACCACATGGCCACCCTGCACGCCCATTTCTGGGGGTTCGAGGACCGTGAGGGCAGGCTGCTGCCCTACGAGCACCGCTGGCTGATCTTCGGGCCGGAGATGATCGACATCGAGACGAGAAACCCCGAGGCCCCCGCGGTACCGGCCATCGCCGCCGACGGGTGGCGACGTTTCGCCCGCTCGGCGCCGGCGGGTGTGAGCGCCACCGTCGAAGCCCTGCGGGCCGATCTCACGCCGCTGGTGCGGGCGCTGCGGGCCACGCC
>JANMIX010000240.1:0-1541 GCA_031376015.1 Acidimicrobiia bacterium
CCGAGCAACTCGGCGCCTCGGTGGAGCCGGCGCAGGTGCCGGCGCAGGGCGAAGGGCACCCCCGCGTCCACACGTAGCGTTTCGTACACCCCGTCGCCCACGGTGAAGCCGTGGTCGGTGACCGCCAGCCGAGCGGACTCCTCCTCGACGAGCGCACCGTTGCACCACACGACGCTCACCGCCGGCCGCCTCCGGCGACCACGGCGGCCGAGGAGGCGACCCGGAGCAGCCGGCGGGCCTTGAGTTCGGTCTCCTCCCACTCGCCGTCGGGGGTCGAATCCCACGTGATGGCCCCGCCGGTCCCGAACCGCAACTGGCCCTCGGCGAACCAGAAGGTGCGGATGGCCACATTGAGCTCACCCTGGGCGGCGTCGGCGTTCACCCACCCCAAGGCGCCGCAGTAGAACTCGCGGGGCACCGGCTCGAGGCGGGCGATGGTGTCGAGCGCGGCCAGTTTGGGCGCACCGGTCACCGATCCGGGCGGGAAGGTGGCTTCGATCAGCTCCGCCCACCCGGCGCCGGCGGTGAGGCGGCCCTCGACGGTGGAGACGAGGTGGTGAAGGCCGGGGTGGGCCTCGACGGCCCACAGGGCCGGCACCCGCACCGAACCCACCTCACACACCCGGCCAAGGTCGTTGCGAACCAGGTCCACGATCATCACGTTCTCGGCCCGATCCTTGGGCAGGAACCCGTCGGGCTCGGCGGCGGTTCCCTTGATGGGGCGCGACTGCACTAGCGAACCGTGGCGTGCGAGGAACAGCTCCGGCGACGCCGAGGCCACCTCGATGCCGTGCGACGGCAGACGCACCACTGCGGCGTACGGCGCCGGGTTGCCCTCGGCCAGTGCCGCCCCCAGGGCCGCCACGTCCGCATCCGCGCCCAGAGGGGCACGGAGTTGGCGGGTCAGGTTGACCTGGTACACGTCGCCGGCCGCAATGGCGGCCCGCACCGCCACCACCGCCTCGGTGAAGGCGGCACGGTCGAGGCTGCTGGTCCACGAGGCGGGATCGACGCCCACCCACGGCCGGCCCGGCCACGGCACGGCCGGACGCACCGAACCGAAACGGGCACACACGGGCGCACCTCCGAACGGCAGCACCACGGCCCACATGCCGCGGCCCTCCAGCGCCGCCAGGTCATCGGTGACGTCGAGCAACTCGGTGAGCAGGCGGCCACCGACCACGGCGAGCGGGGCGGCATCGGACACTGCGCGCCACCGTAGTGTCGATCACCCTCGGTCCCCAGCCCGGGCTTCCCGGCCTGCCGGGTGAACCCGCTACCTTGGAGCCTCCGACGCTCCAGACCCAGAGGACGTGAACGACCAGATGGCCAGCCGAATCACCATCGTTGGCGCCGGCTACGTCGGCCTGACCACCGCAGCCTGCTTCTCCCACCTCGGTCATCAGGTGACCTGCGCGGATATCGACGCAGCCCGCATCGACGCCCTGAACGCCGGCGAGATCCCCATCCTCGAGGCCGGTCTCGAGAACCTGGTGCGCGAAGGGGTGTTGGGTGGACGCCTGCGCTTCGTGCTCGGCGCC
>JANMIX010000297.1:0-1682 GCA_031376015.1 Acidimicrobiia bacterium
TGCCTGGCGGCGGTCGCCGATGCCGGACTGACCCTGGAGGACATCGACGGTCTCTCCACCTATCCTGGATCGGCCGGTCAGGGAATGAGCGAAGGTGGCGTCACCGCAGTGGAGGAAGCGCTACGGCTGCATCCCACCTGGATCAACGGGGGCGGGGACATCCCGGGCCCGGGCGGGGCCGTGATCGCCGCCATGTTGGCGGTGTCGAGCGGGCTGTGCCGCCACGTCCTGTGCTTCCGGACCGTGTGGGAGTCCACCTTCGCCACCCTCGGGCTCCAGGGCGCCGGCGGCGACCGTGTCAGCGGATTCGCCGAAGGCCGCGGCCCCTTCGGCGCCCTCAGCGCCGCCAACTGGATCGCAATGAACGCCAACCAGTACCTGCACCGCTATGGCGCCACCCGCGAGATGTTGGGCTGGATCGCGGTCAACGCCCGCACCAACGCCGGTCGCAACCCCGCCGCCATCTACCGCACGCCGATGACCTTCGACGACTACATGAACGCCCGTCCCATCACCAGCCCCTTCGGGCTGTACGACTGCGACGTGCCCTGCGACGCGTCGATCGCAGTGATCGTCTCCAACGCATCGGTCGCCCGGGATCTACCCAAGCCCGCCGTGCGGATCGAGGCCACCGGCACCCAGATCCTGGAGCGCATCTCCTGGGACCAGGGCACCCTCACCCACGAACCTCAGGTTCTGGGCCAGGCCGCCCATCTGTGGACCCGCACCAGCCTCCGACCTGCCGATGTCGACCTCGCGCTCGTCTATGACGGGTTCACCTTCAATGCCATCTCGTGGCTCGAAGCCCTCGGGTTCTGTGGGATGGGCGAGGCGCAGGATTGGCTCGACGGCGGCCGGCGGATCGCCCTCGACGGCGACATCCCGGTGAACCCACACGGCGGACAACTCTCCGAGGGCCGCACCCATGGCTTCGGGTTCCTCTACGAGGCCGTCACCCAACTCCGACACGAGGCCGGCGAGCGGCAGGTGCCCTCCGCCCGCACCGCGGTGGTGACCTCCGGAGGCGGCACGCCGTCGAGCGTGCTGCTCCTCCAGCGCGACGGCGTCTAGCCCCCCCGTTACGTTCCGGCGCTCACTGCTGGGCGGCGACCGCCCGCCGGGCCCGGACCCGGAAGCCCTCGAGCTTCTCGTCGGGCGTGCGGATTCGTGAGCTGCGCGCCATCACCGACACGTCGTGGCCGGCGGCTCTCCGGCGCAGGGCACCGACCGTCGCTTCGGCCCTGGGGACATGCGTGAACGGGTCGAAGGAGTACCAGCGCATGGCGTTCTCGTGCGTCATCTTGGCCACGTCGCGGTCCGACACCGAGTTGGCGTTGAACACCGCGCTCAACTCCTCGGGCGCGGTGGGCCACATCGAATCGCTATGGGGGTAGTCCGCCTCCCACGCCATGTTGTCGACACCGATCCGGTTGCGCAGCTCGACCCCTACAGGATCGCTGATGAAGCAGGTGAGGAAGTGCTCGCGGAACACCTCGCTGGGCAGGCGCCCGCCGAAGTCCTGCTGGGTCCAGGCGTGATGCATCTCGTAGGTGCGGTCGACACGGTCGAGGAAGTAGGGAACCCAACCGGTGCCGCCTTCTGACAACGCAACCCGTAGGTCCTTGAACTCCTTCAACACGCGGGACCACAACAGATCGGCGGCCGCCGACTGGATGTTCATC
>JANMIX010000300.1:0-4139 GCA_031376015.1 Acidimicrobiia bacterium
GACTTGTCGCCTACGCAGTAGAGGTTGTGCAGGTCGACCGGACGGCGGTCCTCGATCACCGCTTGGGTCGGGCCTCGCACGGTGGTGATCCAGTCGGCCAGTTCCTCGGCGTTGGACACCGTCGCCGACAGGCACACCAGGGAGACCCTGGGCGGCAGGTGCAGGATGACCTCCTCCCACACCGGACCCCGGTAGGTGTCCTGCAGGTAGTGCACCTCGTCGAGCACCACGTAGCGCAACTGGGCGAGCGCCGGCGATGCGGCGTAGATCATGTTGCGCAGGACCTCGGTGGTCATCACCACCGCGTCGGCATCGCCGTTGATGGCGTTGTCGCCGGTCAGCAGGCCCACTCGGGCGGCGCCGTGACGGCGGGAGAGTTCGTTGTACTTCTGGTTCGACAGGGCCTTGATCGGGGTGGTGTAGAAGGCCTTGCCGCCGGAGTGCAACGCCAACCCCACTGCGTAGTCGGCCACGACGGTCTTACCGGACCCGGTCGGCGCCGCCACCAGGACCGAATGGCCGTTGTCGAGCGCGTCCAAGGCCCGCAACTGGAACGGGTCGAGAGTGAAGTCGTAGGCGGAGAGCAGCCGCTGACGGACGTCGTCGGGCGTGCCGGCGGCCATGTTCAGGTGGGGTCGGCGGCAGCGACTCGGCGATCACGGCGCCGTTCGAAGATCCAACCCAGGCCGATGGAACCGAAGAAGAAGATCACCAACGGTACGGCCAGGGCCATCATCGAGATGGGATCGTTGCTCGGCGTGGCCACTGCCACCACCACGGTGATGCCCACCACGGTCTGGCGCCACACCTTGCGCAACGTTGCGTTGCGGACGATCCCGGACATCTGCAGGAAGAGCAGCAGGATGGGGAACTCGAAGCACACGCCGAAGGCCAGCATCATGTAGGCGATGAGTTGGAAGTACTTGTCGGCGGTGTAGGCCTGCACGATGTCGCCGCCGCCCACGTTCGACAGCCAGTTCAACGCCTGGGGCAGGGTGAGGTAGGCGATGGTGGCGCCGGTGACGAACAGCAACAGGGCCACGGCGACGAAGGGGATGGCATAGCGCTTCTCGCGCTTGTACAGGCCCGGGCTCACGAACCGCCAGATCTGCCACAGCAGCACCGGCATCGACAGCGCGAAGGCCGTGTAGCTGGTGATCTTGATGCGGATGGCGAACGAGTCGATCGGGCTGCTGGCGAGGAGCTTGCCCTGGGTGAGCGACCTGTCGGCGATGTCGCGGTAGGGGTTGGTCAGCAGGTTGATCACGGAGGGGTAGAGGAACCAGCCCACCACCGCAGCCAGCGCCACCGCCAACACCGCCTTGATGACGCGCGACCGAAGCTCGATGAGGTGTTCCATCAGGCTCATACGAGCCTCGGGCGGCTCAGCGACAGGCATGGCAAAGGTGCTCATCAGCAGATGTACGGATCAATCGGGGCCGGCGGACGTCAGGCCGCCGGGTTGCCGGACATACCCGGCCCCGTCCCGGTGGGATCGACGGGCACGATGTCGTCATCGAAGCCGTCGGCCGGAGGTGGCGCGGTCTGCGGATAGGGCTCGGGAGTGCCGCCCATGACCGGGGCGGCGGACGGCGCGTCGCCGATGCTGAGGGGCTGGCTCGGCGCGGGAAGGGTCTGGGGCACGGCCGGTGCCGGGGTCGAGGGGACCGGGGTCTCGTTGGGGACGGCCGTGGGCTCGATCACCTGATCCATGGCGGAGCGGATCTCGGTCTGAAAGCCCTCCGACATGCGCCGGAGCTGGGCCAGCACATTGCCGATCTTGCGGGCGGTTTCTGGCAGCTTCTCGGGTCCGAGGACGATGAGTGCCACGAGGAGAATCACCAGGAGCTCCCCGGTACCCACATTGAACATGGGCTCAGGCTAAACGGTCGGAGCGCGAAACGTCGGGGCGGGGCCGCCGGAAACTGCGGGCCTTGTCCCCGACCTCGTCAGCCGTGCGGCGCAGCTCGCCGAGGTTCTCGCGCAGATCCCCCAGGGCGTGGGCCCGCTGAGCCAGCTCCCTGGCTGCTTCCGACGCGGCCTGCGTGCAACGTGCGACGAGCACGGCGCCACAGGCCACGGTGATCAGCGGAAGTATCCAGAGGGGGCTCATGCGGGCCGCAGAGTAACCGGCGGCCGGCAATCTCGGGGAGCTAGCGGTTGTCGATGGCGGTGAGGGCGTCGAACCAGTTCTCGGAGTCCAACAGGCTGTGGAAATCGAGCAGGTCGTCGTGGGTGATGCTCGGGCCGATGTGGCACTCGAACAACTCGCCCGGCAGGCTCCAGGTCGACAGCTCGACGCCGGAGGCGACCAGCAGGTCGACGATGCGGGGCTCGGCCGGCTTCACGACAGCCATGGTGCAGTGAGGGCACCGGAAGTTGTAGGTGCCGGAGTTGTCTTCGATGCAAACTCGAACTCGCACATCCTTGGTGGTGAGTTCGACATCTCCGCAGTCTGAGCAGGTGGCGCGAATCGTGGCCATGGCCGGGTTCCCTTCGGGTGCAATCCGTTGCGTCCCTGTTCATCGGCCCTCGGCGCCGCCGCCTTAGCGACTTTCCCGGATCCGGGCACCCAAATCCCTTCCGCTGCTGCTGGCATGGCAGCCTTTGAACCTTGCTGCCGACTCGATTGCCTGCGCTACTGGTCCCCCCGGTGACCTTCGCCCACCGGGGGGCGAAGGCGCATGCACCGGAGAACACACTGGAGGCCTTCGCCCTGGGATTGCGGCTGGGCGCCACGGGCTTGGAGTCGGACGTGTGGCTGACCGCTGACGGGGTGGCGGTGTTGGATCACGACGGGCTGATCGGCGGCCTGGGCCGGAAACGGAGCATCGCCTCGGTACCTCGCTCGGAGCTCCCACCCCACATCCCGACGCTCAAGGATCTCTACGCCACCTGTGGCACGGGTTTCGACCTCTCTCTCGACGTGAAGGACCCGGCCGCAGCGGCGCCCACCGTGGCGGTGGCACGAGCCGCGGGTGCGGCCGACCGGTTGTGGTTGTGCCATCCCGAGTGGGAGCTGGTGGCCACCTGGCGCGGGCCCTTCCCCGAGGTTCGCCTGGTTGACTCCACCCGGGTCAAGGCGATGCGCTCGGGTCCCGAACGGCGGGCGGCCGACCTGGCGGCCGCTGGCATCGACGCCGTCAATCTGCATCACAGCGATTGGAACGGTGGGCTCATCACGCTCTTCCACCGGTTCGAACGGCTGTGCCTGGCGTGGGATGCCCAGACCGAACGGGTGCTGCACGACGTGATCGACCGCGGCACCGACGGGGTCTTCAGCGACCACGTCGACGTGATGACTGACGTACTCGGCCGCTGGATCTGAGCGAACACCCGAACAACGCGGGCATCAGTTCCGCCTACAGCGTGGAGAACTTGCTTACGGGCCAGATGCGCACGAAGGCGCGACCCACGATGAGGCTCTCCTCGATGGGGCCGAAGGCGTTGGACGCCTGGGAGTTGTGCCGGTTGTCGCCCAGCACGAACACCTCGTGGGCGGGCACCTTGATGCACTGAGCGCCGAACGTGAAGGGCTCGGTGGTGACCCCGTTGGGCAGGTAGGGCTCGTCGAGGGGCTTGCCGTTGATGAAGATCCTGCCGTCGTTCCCGGTGCCGGTGGAGCGCCACTCGACGTTCTCGCCGGGCAGGGCGACGACCCTCTTGATCAGGTCGTCGACGCCTTCGGCCTCGAGTTGGTTGGAGCGGGCGATGGTCACGGGCTTGCCGTTGCAACCGGTGACGGTGATGGAGGTGGCGTCGTCGTTGGGCCGGCGGAACACGATGATGTCGCCCCGGTGCACGTCGTGGGTGCGATAGCTCAACTTGTTCACCAGCACGCGGTCCCCCACGTTCAGGGTGGGTTCCATGGATGCCGACGGGATGAAGAAGGTCTGGACCAGGAAGGTCTTGATGACCAGCGCCACCGCCAAAGCGCCCACCACCACGATCACCCATTCGATGGCGTTGCGGCGGGCACTGCGGCGGCGGCGGGCCCGACGGAGCCCCGCGGAGAGGTGCGTCTCCGCCGGCGTCGGGGATCTCCCCTCATCGACAGTGACGCCGCCGGGCCAGTCGGGCGCGTCGGAGAGGGGGGTGTCGCTCACGGTAGGGGTGAGGGTACCGCGGTGTCGGTGGAT
>JANMIX010000304.1:0-2576 GCA_031376015.1 Acidimicrobiia bacterium
AACTTGTCGAGGGCGGCCTTGCTCACCGCATAGGCACCGAGGCCCGGCCAGGGTGCGGTGGCGGAGGCGCTCACCGAGGAGAGGTACACCGCCGTGCCCCGTGCTGCGGTGAGGTGCTCGATGGCCGCCGTGGTCACCAGCGCGGCCCCGGTGACATTCGTGGCGAACACGCTCGCCCATGTCTCGGCGTCGGTGTCGACGAGGCGAACCAGCGGGCCCAGACCAGGGGTGTAGACGAGTGCGTCGATGCCGTCGAGTCGTTTGGCGGCCTCCTCGATGGCCGAGTTGCAGGACTCGGCGTCGGTGACGTCGCACTCGACCGCGAACGTGGCGGATCCGCCTTCGCTCACCGCAGCCTCGAGGCGCTCGCGGCGGCGGGCCAGCATGGCCACCTCGTCCCCGCGCTTGCCCAAACCCACCGCGATACAACGGCCCAGCCCGCTTGATGCTCCGACAACGACTGCTCGCAAGTACTCCACCCCTCACTCGAGTGACACAGATGTTAGTCCGAGGCGCCCCGCGGGACGGTGGCGCCGGCCGCTACTTCGGCGGAAAGCGCAGGCCCCGTCGAGGCGGATGTTCTCGCCGTTGAGGTACGGGTTCCGGGCGATCGACTCGACCAGCATGGCGAACTCCTCCGGCTTGCCCATCCGGCGGGGGAAGACGATGTTCTCGACCAACTTGGCCTTCATCGCCTCGGGGACGCCCAGCATGATCGGCGTTCCCATCGTGCCGGGAGCGATGCCGCACACGCGGATGCCGAGAGGTGCGAGGTCGCGCGCCATCGGCAACGTCATGCCCAGGATCGCCGCCTTGGCCGCCGCGTAGGCCAGTTGTCCCGTCTGGCCTTCCATGCCGGCGATCGATCCGGTGTTCACCACCACACCGCGCTGGCCTTCGTCGTCGGGCTCGTTGGCGGCCATCGCCGCTGCCGTGAGCCTCGTGGTGTTGAAGGTGGCGATGGCGTTCATCTCCATGGTCGACACGAAGGACGCCTTGTCGTGGGGCGCGCCGTCCCGGCCGACGGTGCGGCCACCGCCGACGCCGCCGCCACCCACGTTCACCAACAGCGACAGCACCCCGAGGGACCCCGCGGCGTCGATTGCGGAGGCGACTGCCTCATCGTCGGAGGCGTCACCGGCCACCGCGGCGGTGGCGCCACCGAGTTCCTCCGCCAGTTCCTTGGCCCGCTCGCCGTTCCAGTCGAACACCACGACGCCCATGCCGAGGCCGGCGAGGTGCCGCACCGTGGCCGAGCCGAGGCCCCCGGCGCCGCCGGTGACGATGGCTGATCGTCCTTCGAGTTGCATCGAGTCGCGCCCTTCTGTGGTCCGAAGCGGGGTGGCCGGCTACGACGCCGCGTGCCAGCCGTTGCTGGCGATGATAGCGGAGTTGCCACCAGTTGAGAACTACGTTTCCGGCGCGCGCCTGTTCTTGCGCCGGCATGGCGGCGCTCGCTGATGGGTAGGAGCGGCCGACACCGTTGATCCTGCAAGGGGGGCCCGTGATGACGGCACCGACGAACGAGACCGGCGGCGAACAGCCGTCGGTCGAGGAACTGGCGGAGGACGCTGCGGCCCGCAATCCGGACGAGCAGACCCGGCGCGAGGCGCTCGAACTCGATCTCGAGGAGCGAGACCGTTCCGATGAGGGCGAGACGGTCGGCGACGAGATGCCATGAAGCACGTCGCGTTGCTCGTCACCCGCCTCACCCTCGCCGCCTACCTGGGCGCCCATGCCGTGCAGAAGCTCACCGGCTCGCTGGGAGGCCCCGGCCTCGATCGGGCCGGCCGGATGTTCGAGCGAATGGGCCTCCAGCCGGGCAAGCCCATGGCTGCACTCGCCGGTGGCACGGAACTGACAGGTGCGGTCCTGACCGCGGCCGGTGCGCTCGATCCGATCGGTCCCCTGGCCATCGCCGGCGCCATGACGGTGGCCGCGGCGGGTCATCGCGACAAGGGGCCCTTCGTCAAGGACGATGGTTTCGAACTGCCCGCTGCCTACGCCGCCGCAGCGCTCGCCCTGGCGGCGACGGGACCCGGCCGCTTCCGGGTCGGGCCCCGGCTGTGGGCGCCGCTGCGGGTGCTGGCGTGGGTCGGTGCCGCTGGTGCAGCCGGTTCCATGATCGCCCGCATGACCCAAGACCATCTGACTGCGCCGACAGCGTCCGCCCGCGACGAGTCCGCCCTCTACGAGTCCGGCGGTGCGATTAGCTCGAGCTGAATGTTGTCGGGATCGCGGATGACGAGTACCGAGCCGAGGACTCATGGAGATCGCCGCTCGAGCACTCATCGCACCACGGTCTCGTCGAGCTGTTCGTGAACAGTTCGCCGTAGGCGTCGGCGAGCCCGTGCAGCGCACCGGCGCAGTCGCCTGCGGAGGCAGGGCCGCGCATGAGCGCAAGCGTACGGGGCGCCAGATCAGCGAGCCGGCGAATCGTCGGTGCGGTGGTGGCGCTGACCGCGGAGTAGTGGAAGGTGCGGTCCGCCACCGACCTGAACGATCTTCTGGGCCCTGACGCGCTGCGGTCGTATTTCGATCCGACCGCGCCCGAGGGCGGACGCATCGAGCACGCC
>JANMIX010000328.1:0-3081 GCA_031376015.1 Acidimicrobiia bacterium
GTCCTGTCCTGAGGTCCAGAACCAGGTGTTCGACGGCGTCAGCTGCGGCAGAGGCCGCACGCCTAGATGCTCCGGAGGAACTGCACCGCCGGCTGCGCGTCGGGGAACGACCCGGTGACACCCGATGCCACGTAGCCCGCGTCGGTCACCACTGTGACGCCGGTGACGCCGGCGGCCGCCGCGCTGCACAGGAACACCAGCGGGTAGGCCTGCTCCAGGGGAGTCGAGGGGCCGATGCCGACCTCGTCGCGGTAGTCGGCGCCGAACCCGAGCCAGGTCTCCTTGTTGGCCTGGGCCAGGGGGGTGTCGGTGGGGCCGGGCAGGATCGCGTTGATGCGGATGCCCTTCTTCATGAGGCTGAATGCCTCCCGGGCCACGTAGGCGTTGATCGCCTTCTTGCTCCACATGTAGTCGGCCTTGCCGTGATCCACGGCCCACTTGGTGGCCTCGTCGAAGTCGGCGACGTCGAGGTACTCGAGCAGTTCGGGGAGGCTGTTCTCCCAGCCGAGGCCCGCAGCCGAGGAGATGAGGCCGATGGCCGAACCCCGGGGCATCAGGTCGGCTTCGAGCAGACGCTCGATCAGGTAGCGGTGGCCGATGAAGTTGATGCGCTCGATGCCGGGGGTGCCATCGGCCACGCCGGCGCACGAGAAGAGCGCATCGACCGGACCGCCGCAGGCATCCACGGCGGCTTCGATCGAGCTCTTCTCGGCCAGGTTCAACGAGATGGCCGTCACTCCAAGCTGGGTGATCTCCGCCCGGTCCATGACAACGACGTCGGCACCGGCGTCCTGTACCAGCGCCGCTACCGCGGCACCCATACCGGTGGCGCCGCCGACGACGAGCGCACGGCGACCCTTGAAGCTGAATGCATCGAATAGACCCATGATCTCCCCCATGACGTCGAGCCCGGCGGCTTCTGCCGCGGCTGACATGGTTGTTAGTTTTCGGCCACCATACAGGCCGCGAGCGGCGGGTTTGACCGTGGATCGCCGCCGGTCAGGCCATCCACACCGTCTTGAGGTTGCAGAACTCCCGGATCCCCGCCGCGCTCAGCTCGCGGCCGTACCCGGATCGCTTCACGCCGCCGAAGGGCAACTGGGGATACGACGTGGACATCCCGTTGATGAACACCGCCCCGGCCTCCAGATCGCACACGAAGCGCGCCTGCTCCTCGGGGTCACTGGTCCACGCGTTCGAGCCCAGCCCGAACGACGTGGTGTTGGCCAGCGCGATGGCATCGTCCACCGACTCGACGCGATACAGCGACGCGACCGGGCCGAACACTTCCTCGAGGTGCATCCGCATGGCGGGAGTGATGCCGGCCACGACGGTCGGCGGGTAGAACCAGCCGGGTCCCTCGAGGGGAGCGCCGCCGCACAGGACGGTGGCGCCGCGATCGACCGCATCGGTCACCAGGGCGTGCACGTCGTCTCGCCCTGCGGCGGTGGCCAGGGGACCCACGTCGACCTGCTCGTCGAGGGCGTCGCCCACCCGAAGTGCGGCCATGCGCGTCACGAAGTGGTCGGCGAACACGTCGTACACGTCGGCGAGGACGATGAAGCGCTTGGCCGCGATGCAGCTCTGGCCGTTGTTCTGGCACCGGGCCGTCACCGCCACCTCCGCGGCCCGTTCCACATTGGCCGTGGACGAGACGATGAAGGCGTCGCTGCCCCCGAGTTCGAGCACGGTCTTCTTGATCTCGTCGCCGGCGATCGCGGCCACTGACCGGCCCGCGCCCTCGCTGCCGGTCACCGTGGCCGCCGTCACCCGAGGGTCGCGCAGGACTGCCTCGACCTGGGAGGATTCGATCAGCAGCGTCTGGAAGCAGCCCTCGGGGAACCCGGCA
Organism: Acidimicrobiia bacterium; assembly: GCA_031376015.1. Lineage (GTDB taxonomy): Bacteria > Actinomycetota > Acidimicrobiia > Acidimicrobiales > JACDCH01 > JANMIX01. The sequence goes on from JANMIX010000328.1 coordinate 1,850, forward strand.
CGGCGGAACAGGTCCTCGAGGTAGAGCGCGCACTGCGGCACGTTCGACGCGTGCTTGAGCAGGCCCACGTTGCCGGCCATCAAGGCGGGGGCGGCGAAGCGCACGACCTGCCAGAGGGGGAAGTTCCACGGCATCACCGCCAGCACCACCCCGAGAGGCTGGTAGGTCCCGTAGGCCCGGCTGGCCCCGACCGTGCTGGGGTCCGCCAGCGGTTCGTCGGCCAGGAACCCGCCCGCCTGATCGGCGTAGAAGCGCATGCCGCTGGCGCACTTGACCGCCTCGGCCCTGGCCGACCGCAGGGTCTTGCCCATCTCGGTGGTCATCGTCCGGCCGATGCGATCCTGCTCGGCTTCGAGGAGGTCGGCCGCGGCGTGCAGCCAGGTACTCCGCTGTTCGAGGCTGGTCCGGCGGTACCCCGCGAATGCCCCCGCGGCGCGGGTGAGACGGTCCTCGATCTCCGCCGCCGTCAGCGCATCGAAGGTCGCTTCCACCGCTTCGGTCGTGGGGTTGATGGTCTGGATCGCCATGGTCCTCCTTCTCCCTGAGAGCGCAGCCAGCCGCTCGGAGGTTGCAAGGATATTGAGGCCACTGGAAACCCCGATCCTGCGGGCCGGTCAGGCGCGGGTGGTGGGGCTGCGAGGCACCTCGCGGAAGGCCACGTCACGGTCCGCCGAGCGCTCCCGGGGCATGCCCAGCACCCGCTCGCTGATCACGTTGCGGGCCATCTCGGTCGTGCCGCCGCCGATGCAGGACACCTGGCGCATGAGGAAACCCACCCCGGCGGAAGCGGCGGCGCCGTCCTCCTCATTCCAGGCGGCACCGATCTCGCCCGCGATCTCGAAGGCGATGCTGGAGATACGGGTGCCGGTCACTCCGGTGAACAACCGGGCGATGGCGGCCGACTGATCCGAGGTCTTTCCGCTCACCACACCGGCGCCGACCCGTCGCTGCAGCGCGTTGCGGACCACCTCGAGCACCCTTGTCTCACCCAGCCGGTCACGCACGATGGGCTGGTCGAGCCGGCCCGCGTCGCGGGCGACGGCCAGGATGCGGGAGGCGGCCGAGCCGCCGAAGTGCGCCCCTCCGCCCGGCATCGTCACCAGCGGCGAGTTGTAGAGCATGCGCTCGTGGAACATCCAGCGGGTGCCGACCGTCCAGCCCTGGTCGACCTCGCCGACGCGGTCGCTGTCGGGGACCCGCACGTCGGTGAGGAATTCCTGGCAGAACTCGCG
>JANMIX010000394.1:0-5431 GCA_031376015.1 Acidimicrobiia bacterium
GGTCGTGGGTCTCGAGGCACTCCTGCGCTGGCACCACCCCGAACACGGGGCGATCGCACCCGAGGAGTTCGTGGTGTTGGCCGAGCACTCGGGGCTCATCCGCACGCTCACCAGTTGGGTACTCGACCGTGCCCTCAGCGACGCCGCCGTGTGGCGCGAGCAGGGTTACGACCTGGAGATGGCGGTCAACCTGTCGGTGCACAACCTGGCCGACGCCGACCTTGTGCCGACCGTCGCGTCGTTGCTCCTCGCACATCGCACGCCGCGGGATCGCCTGACCCTCGAGCTCACCGAGACCACCGTGATGGCCGACCTGGGTGGTTCGGCGGCGGTGCTCGAGCGCCTCGCCGCTCTCGGTGTGTGCATCTCCATCGACGACTTCGGCACCGGCTACTCGTCGTTGTCACGGCTGGCTCGTCTGCCGGTCGGCGAGGTGAAGATCGATCGGTCCTTTGTGATCGGCATGGCCAGCGACCGCTCCGACGGCATCATCGTGCATGCCACCACCAGCCTCGGCCGCAACCTCGGCCTGCGGGTGGTGGCCGAGGGGGTCGAGACGATCGAGGCGATGCAACTCCTCTCGGCCTACGGCTGCCACGTGGCCCAGGGGATGCTGATCTCGCCGCCCATCCCCGCCGCCGAGGTGCTGGGCTGGCTGGAGAACTCGGCGGAACCGGCCAACCTCCCCTTTGTTCAGGCCGGCTGACCCACCTCGGCGCGTTGCCACGCCGCGAGCGGTGCCCTCGCCTGCGACGCCGTCGTGGCTACCGCCAGAAAGTAGTATGCAAGATATGGCGCGACGGAAGGCGACGATTACGCTCGATCGCGACAAGGTCGACGAGGCGAGAGCGTTGACCGGTAGCCGGACGATGTCGGAAGTCATCGACGTCGCCCTCGGTCGGCTCATCCGAGCCGAGCATCTTCGCCGCGACGTGGAGGCGTACTCCCGCCAGCCGCTCACGCTCGACGAGCTGGCGCTGGCCGACCTGCCCGTGGCGCTCGACCTCGACGATGACGACGTCGACTACGAGTTGCTGTACGGCCAGGAGCAATGATGCCTCCTACCCCGCGGCGCGGCGAGGTCTGGTTTGCCGATGTCCCAGGCGACAAGCGACGCCCCGTGCTGGTGCTCACCCGCGACCCGATGGGTCGCCTGCTGCACTCGGTCATCGTTGCGCCCATCACTTCGACGATCCGTGGCCTCGCGACCGAGATCCCCCTCGGCGAGGAAGCGGGGCTCGCCGGCGCCTCGGTGGCCAACTTCGACAACACCCTCCTGCTGGCCCGCCCCCGCCTCGTCCGCCGGCTGGGGCGGGCCACGCCCGCCACCCTGCAGGCGGCCTGTCGTGCACTCGCCATCGCGGTGGGCTGTCCGTCCTAGGCCCCTGTCGGACAAGAAACGCCCGTGCCAACCAGTCCACCGCTATGTGACCGTTCGGCGCGCCTCAGGCGCGGGTCGGCGACCAACGCCGTGCGGGGAAGCGCGCGCGCTATGACGCTAGGAGTTGCTTGAGCGCTCGGCGCAGGGGGATCGATTCATGTGAGCCGCGGAGGCTGTGACGGGCTTGGAGGGCGCCGTTGATGGCACCGAGGACCGCTGAGCGCTCGGCGTCGGGCTGGCGACCTTCGTAGGTGGCAAACCAGGCGTCGACCTCGCTCCAGCGCCACAGTGGGTTGCGGGTGGCGTGGTTGGCAGGGGAGGGGAAGTCGCCTGGGCCGCGGTGGCCCTTGATCAGTTGGTCGACCGACTGGCGGGTGCGGCCGACGCGCTCGGCGATCTCCGAGGCCCACACGAGCTCGTCGGGATCGACGTGGAGAACCTCGAGTCCGTCGACGGTCTCCACGTCGTGGATGGCGGAGATGATGGCGTCGAGCATGGTGGACGCTTCGCGGTCAAAGGCGGCGAAGGTCAGGTCACCCTTGGTGGACAGGGTGGCGTCGTCACAGCCGGCCTCGACGAGGGCATCCAAGTGGTCATCGGTGAGCGCGCCGCGGACGGTCAGCTCGAAGTGGTACTCAGGCATCGGGTCGTCTCTCCATCGTCGTTCGTCGTAGGTCGCGGTTCATGGTGGTGAGGTGGGGTGCGGGCAGCCGTCGACGGCGCGACGCAACGCCCGGGCGTGGTTCTCGGGCTCCCGCGGGGTCGAGTAGATCGACACCTGCGGGCAATCGCCCGGGCAGCGCATGACGCCCCATGCGTGAGCCGAGCGCCCAGTGCTCTTGATGACGGTCCAGCCGTGCGCTCGGGCGTAAACAAGCGCCGACTGGATCACCTTGTTCGGGTGTCGCTCACCCGACATGTGGACATTCTACAACGGCACTGTAGACATATGTCAACGATCGTGACAAGAAACTCCCGTGCCCCCCAGGCCGCAGTAGCCGTTGGGCACCTTGGCCAGGTACTGCTGGTGGTAGTCCTCGGCGTACCAGAACGGCCCGGCGGGTGCGATCTCGGTGACGATCTCGCCGTAGCCGGCCTCGGCCAGGCGGGCCTGGAACATCGCCTTCGATGCCGTTGCGGCTGCCGCCTGTTCGGGGGTGGTGGTGTAGATGGCCGATCGGTACTGGGTGCCCACGTCGTTCCCTTGGCGCATGTCCTGGGTGGGGTCGTGTGACTCCCAGAAGACCTGGAGCAACCGTTCGAAGCTGACCTTGGCTGGATCGAAGACCACCAGGACGGTCTCGGCGTGGCCGGTGCGGCCCGAGCAGGCCTCCTCGTAGGTGGGGTTCGGCGTGTACCCACCGCTGTAGCCCACGGCGGTGACCCATACGCCCTCGGTCTGCCAGAACTTGCGCTCGGCGCCCCAGAAGCAGCCCATCCCGAACTGCACCTGCTCGAAGCCTTCGGGGAAGGGCCCCTCGAGAGGCTTGCCGTTCACGAAGTGGGTGGCCGGCACCGAGAAGGGGCGATGGTCACGGCCGGGCAGCGCATCGGCCTGCTCGACCATCCGGGTCTTGTCCTTGCCAAAGAGGAACATGGCCCGCAGGCTACGGCCACCGCCGCCGGATGACGGTTACGGCCCGCTTGCATGTAGTGACATTTCATGTATTCTCATGATTCATGTCCCTTCCCGGTATGTGCCGGTTGCCGTTCGGTCCCGAGAGCTTGGAGGCAGCCGACACGTGCGTGGCCACCTGCGCGGTGGTGCTCGAGGAACTGCGTGTGATCGGGGCTCGCACCAACGGTTCGGCCCAACAGGCCCTGTGGTTCTGGGAGGGACCGCACCGGCACACCTTCGAGGAACGCAGGTCGCGGATCCACCTGCTGCTCGCCCGCAGTGCGACGGCGGTGGAACTTGCTGCCACGGTGCTGGCCCGTGAGGTCGCCGCCGTGCGGGCGGAGGCCGCCGCCACCCACGTCTGGCACGACGGGCGGGTCCAGTGAGCGGCAACGTGCGCTGCGCGGCAGCGCCCGACGATCTGGTGACCTTCGGTGCCGTCACGACGCCGCTGGCGGCGGTGCTGCGCGTCGCGGCGGCGCGGCTGGTGGAGACGGGGGAGGTGCCCGCCGGGGTGCGGGCGGTGGCCGGTGCCGAGGTGGCATCCGCCGTGGCCCTTTTGCGGGAGGCGGCCGAGGAGTTGGAGGCTGCGGCTGTCTTCGCCCGGCGGGTGGCGAGCGCGTTCCGCCTCGCCGCCTCGTCGGGCGGCGCCTTCCTGGACGGGGCGGTGGTGGTCACCGGCGACGGCGCCGTCGATCGAGGCCTGCGTGCGGCGTGGTCGCCGGAGGGGCACATCGAGCGATCGCCGGGCGAGTGGAGCGAGGTGCTGCGCCCCTTGCCGTGCGCCTCGACGGGTCCGACCTATCGAGGCAACAGCTCGGTGCTCGTGGGCCCCGACGGCCGGCGCTACCCGCTGGTGGCACCCACCCTGGTGGGTCCCCACGGCGACGAGGTCAACGCCGACGATCCCCGTCGAGGGAGCGGGCCGGGGGGTGTCGCCGACCTTTTCGGCGCCGATCCCGGTTGGGAGGTGGTCGACGAGCGGGTGGGCGTGGCGGGCAGCGGATTCCCCACCGACTTCTGGTCGCGGGTACTCAGTGGCGTGGGGGCGAGCGTCGTCGGAGCGCCCAGGGGTGCCTCGGATGAGGAACTCGACGCCTTGGCCCACGACCGGCCCTCTGAAGCCGAGGTGACCCACGTGTTGTCGATGCCGGCAGTGCCCCCGGAGAACGCCGGCGAGGTGCGGGCGGTGGCCAGCGGGCTGGTGCCCAACCTCGTGCAGTTGGCCCCGGCCATCGCCGACGGGTTGGTCGGTTTCCTCGACGGCGACCGGGGCTCACACCACGGGTATGTGGCGGTCTTCGAGCAACACCCCGACGGCCGGCTGCGGGCCCGGCTCACCCACATCTACGTCGACCCCACCAAGTCGGGCGCCGAGCGGGTGACGACCCGGCTGGTGGTGGGGGGCGACCGCCTCGCCGCCGATCTGTTGGTGCCGTTACCGCCGTCCCGCTGAGGCGGTGCCGCTGGTCGGGCGGCGTGGGGTGGGGGCTCATCGCTCCTTGTCGGTGACACCGGCCTGATCGAAGGTGTGCATCTCGCCCAGGATGCGGGCGGCGGAGCTGAGCAGCGGCAGCGCCAGACAGGCGCCCGATCCTTCGCCCAGGCGCAGATCCAGGTCCAGGAGGGCCTCGAGGCCGAGCGAATCCAGCGCCACCGCGGCGCCGGGTTCGGTGGATCGATGCCCCGCCACCAGGAAACCGGCCGCCGACGGGCACCACCGCACCGCCACCAGCGCGGCCGCCGCCGCGATCACTCCGTCGAGCACCACCGGCACCCGATGGCTGGCACCTCCCACGATGAAGCCCGCGAGCGCGGCGATCTCCAGGCCCCCCACTTCGGCCAGCACGTCCACCACGGTGTCGGCCGCGTCGGCCGCCCCGGCTCGGGTGGCGGAGGCAATGGCGCCGGCACGCGCGGTGGCGGCTTCGACGATGGCCACCTTGCGGGCGAGGGTTTCGTCGTCGATCCCGGTGCCGCGCCCGGTGACGTCGAGCGCGGGGCGCCCGGTGAGCGTGGCGATCAGCGCCGCCGACGGCGTGGTGTTGCCGATTCCCATCTCGCCGGTCACCAGAGCCCGCGCCCCGTCCGCCACCAACTCGGCGGCCGTCTCGGCGCCGATGTCCATGGCAGCCAACGCCTCGGCGCGGGTCATGGCCGGCTCCCGGCTGAGGTCGCCGGTGCCGGGTCGCACCGGGCGGCGGCGCAACGACGGCGCCCCCGCCAAGGGAGACAGGTCACCGACCACACCGACGTCGACGACGGTCACCGTTGCTCCTTGCTGGCGGGCCAGCACGTTGATGGCTGCGCCGCCGGCCACGAAGTTGGCCACCATCTGGGCGGTGACCTCCTGGGGCCACGGCGTCACCCCCTGGGCGACCACCCCGTGGTCGGCGGCGAACACGGCCACCGCCGCCGGCTCGGGCACCGGC
>JANMIX010000466.1:0-1976 GCA_031376015.1 Acidimicrobiia bacterium
GGACGCCATGTCAGCCAGCCTCTCCTGCAGTTGCGGGTACCTGCTCGCCCCGGATCGGGCGGGCCTTCCAGAAGTAGTTGTGCACTCCATCGGCAGTGAACAGCTTGCGGAACGTCATTTCTACTCGTCCGCCGATCTCGACCTCCGACGCGTCGACGTCGGTGAGCTCGATCGGGAGGCGACCGCCACCGTCGAAGTCGACGACGGCGAACACCACAGGAGGGTTCAGCGAGTAGGACAGCCGGTCGACGGTGTACGTGGCGATGGTGCCGAGCGCATCGGCCATCCCCCTGCGTTCGGTGTCGATCTGCGCGGGCGGCATGTGCACCTCGCCGTCCGCGTCGACCGAGCCGACGAAGCCGAACTTCCAGTCACGAGAGCGACCGGCCGCAGTGGCGGACGGGCGGGCGGGTTCGGGCCGTCGTGGCGGCTCCACCGTGAGGTGGCCGCGCCAGCCGAGGTACTTGCCGTACGTGATGGCACCGGCAGCCGCGACCTGTGCAGCGACGGTGCGGTGCGGTGCGTACGTGGCCAGGGAGTCGGTGGCCCGGAACACGAAGGCCTCCACACCATCGGCCAACACCACCAGTGCGATGACCGCCCCGGGTGCCGCTTGCTCAAGAGCACTGGCGAGCAGCAGAGCGGGATGTGCTGCTCCGGTGTTACCCACGGTGGCGCCGAGGGAATCGACCAACGCGGTGGAGCGAGCGCCGAGGGACCGCCCGACGCTGGCGTTGGCGCGATCGTGGGTTCCGGTCACGATGAGGTGGTCGACGCCGAGGGCGTCGACGCCTGCGGACTCCAATGCCGCCTTCCACGCGGTGGGCGCAAGCGCGGCGTAGCGGGTCTCGCCGAACCTCTCCTCCCACAACTTGGACCGGTTGTCCCCTGGTGTGCGCCAACGGTCGAGGAACTCCTCGGTGGCCACGCCATGACCGATGAGCTCGGCCAACACGGCCCCGTCCGCGTCCGTGCCCACCACAAGAGCCGCCGCGGCGTCGCCGCCCGACGCTTCGTCGCCGGAGCCGGGCAGGCCGCCGCGAACATCGCTCGACACCACCAGCGCCGCGCCGCCCACGGCGAGGCCGGTGCGCAAGGCGCCGATCGCCGACTTCACCGAACCGAGGGCGTCGTAGGCACCCACCTGAGTACCGAGACGGAGCGCCGCGTGCAGGGTGGTGGCGTTCGTACGGTCGAGGTACGGGATGGACACCGTGCTGAACCACACCGTCGACGGCGAGACGCCGCTGCTGGCGAGCGCTCCCCTGGCCGCCTCCACACCCATCGTGGTGGCGTCCTCGTCGAACGAAGCAACGCTGCGCTGCCCCTTGCCGCCGCCCGTGCCCGCGACCGCTGCGATGACGGAACGATCGAGCCGGCGGTACGGCAGGTGCGTGCCCCACCCGAGGATTCCCTTGGTCATGTCGATCCTTCATCTCCTGGCCGGCTCTTTGGGCGATTTGGGTTGGACGTTATAGTCCCCCACCCATGGGGACGAATGGCGAGGAGGCAACAAACGGCTCCGGCGAGTTCGCCGCCACCCTCGCGCACACGACGATTCCAGCGGTGATCGACCGGGCGGTGAGGCTGTTCGGCGATCGCGAGGGGCTCGTGGACGACGGCGGGGGCAGCATCGTCCGGTTGAGCTTCTCCGACCTCGCCGAGCAGATCGACCGCACGGCGCGGGCGTTCATCGGGTCGGGCATGAAGCCTGGCGACCGGGTTTGCATCTGGGCGCCGAACGGCTTGCGCTGGCTGCTCGCGGCGCTCGGCGCGTACCGCGCCGGAGCGATCCTCGTCCCGCTCAACACCCGGTTCAAGGGACCTGAGGCGGCGTACGTACTGCGCACCGCCGGCGTACGCATGCTGTTCACGGTGACCGACTTCCTCGACACGAACTACCCGGCGCTGCTCGCCGGCGACAACACGGTCGACACGGTCGAGCGCATCGTCGTCATGTCCGGCGACGTGCCCGA
>JANMIX010000486.1:0-1980 GCA_031376015.1 Acidimicrobiia bacterium
CCTCCCGCCGCCGAGGGCGGGGTACGCCGACGGGGCGACGGGGCGGCGGCCGGCGCATCGGTGTGGCCGTGGCGGTCTTCTGCGTGCTCTTCGGCGTGCTGGCGGTGCGCACCGCGCAACTGCAACTCGTGGGTGGCGCCCGCTACGTTGCCTTCGGCGAATCCCAGCGGATTCGGACCATCGACCTCCCCGGCGAGCGCGGTTCGGTGTTCGACCGCAACGGGGTCGATCTGTCGCTGTCGATGCTGCGTCCCACCATCTACGCCGATCCCCAACTGGTGGGCGAGGACGCCGCAACGGTGGCGGGCGCCCTCTCGCCCCTGTTGGGTCAGAGCGCGGAGCGCCTGTATGAGATGGTCACCCGTCCGGGTCGCTACGTGATCCTGGCCCGTACCGTCGACCCCGACGTGGCGCAGAAGGTGCTCGACGCCAAGCTGCCGGGCATCGCCGTGAAGGACGAGGCCAAGCGCTTCTGGCCCTCCGGCGACCTGGCCCGGTCCGTGCTGGGTGCGGTGGACATCGATGACGCCGGCATCGCCGGTATCGAGAAGAAATACCAGAGCCTGCTCGACGGCGCGGCCGGCACGCTGGTCGTCGAACAGGATGCCCGGGGCCGCACGATCGCCACGGGCCAACACAAGCTGACCCCGGCCCGGCCCGGTTCGGACCTTGTGCTCACCCTCGACCAGGCCATGCAGTACGAGACGGAGCGAGCGCTCGCCGATCAGATCCAGAAGACGGGGTCGAAGGGCGGCATGGCCATCGTCGCCGATCCGCGCACCGGTGAAGTCCTGGCCATGGCCAACATGGATCGTTCGCCCACGACAGGTGTGGTGGCACCGTCCACCAACAACAAGGCGTTGACCACGGTCTACGAACCGGGCTCGGCGGCCAAGGTCGTGACCATGTCCGCCGCGCTCGAGGAGAAGGTCACCAACGTGACCGAAAAGCTGGAGGTGCCCTACGGCATCCAGATCACCAAGGACTTCACCCTCACTGACGCCGAACACCACGACACCGAGTTCATGACGCCGACCGACATCCTCACCGACAGCTCGAACGTGGGAACGGTGATGCTGGCCAAACGGCTGGGGGCCAATCGCATCGACTCCTACCAGCGCCGCTTCGGTTTCGGGTCCACCACGGCGCTGAGCTTCCCGAACGAATCGGCCGGCATCATGCTGCCGGTTCCCCGGTGGTCCGGCTCCTCCATCGGCACGATCCCGATCGGTCAGGGCATCTCGGTGACGGCGCTGCAGATGCTGCAAGCCTTCAACGTGGTGGCCGACGGCGGTGAGTACGTGGAGCCCAAGTTGCTGGCCGCCACCATCGACACCCAGGGCATCCGCCGCGACACCCCGGCCTCGGGCCGGCACTCGGTGATCTCGCCGCTCACGGCCGCGCAGGTGCGGGACATGATGGTCAACGTTGTGAACGCCGGCACCGGTCGCAAGGCCCACATCGAGGGCTACTCGGTAGCCGGCAAGACCGGCACCGCCCGCAAGCCCCAGCCCAACGGCGGCTACCGGGATGCGGCCGGCTACACCCACTACGTGGCCACCTTCGCCGGCTTCGTGCCCGCCGAGGCCCCCCGGATCTCGGCGATCGTCATCCTCGACGAGCCGGGCGGCGGCAGTTACTTCGCCGGCGACGTGGCCGCCCCCGTGTTCGCCCGGGTGGCCGCCTACGCGCTGCGCCGCTTCGAGGTGCCCCCGCCGGGCGTGATCCTGCAGCCCACGGTGCCCCTCAAGACCGTGCCGGTCCCTTCTGCCCTGCCGTCGCGGGTGCAGAGCCAGGCCGGGGTGGCGCCCACCACGACCACGACGGCACCGGCCCCCACGATCCCCGGCGGAACGGTGCCGGGCTCGCCGACGGTGCCACCGGCCTCGACGCCCCCTGCCACCGGCGGGGGCGTGGCCCCCACCACCGTGAAGCCCAAGGGCTGAACGGGCGAGCGGGTGCACCTGGAACTGCTGGCGC
>JANMIX010000809.1:0-4611 GCA_031376015.1 Acidimicrobiia bacterium
GCACCACGCGCGCGTCGGAGCGCTCCGCCATCTCCCAGGTGTGGCCCAGCAGCCCGAACCCGGTCACGTCGGTGACGGCATGCACCTCGGCGCCCATCCCCACCAACGTCGCCGATGCCGCCTGGTTGGTGGCGCGCATCCCGGCGATGGCGGCAGCGCGATCGGCCTCGCCGCCGCCCGCCAGCACGATGCCGGTGCCCACCGGCTTGGACAGCACCATCACGTCGCCGGCGCGAGCGCCGCCCTTGGTCAGGATCCGATCGGGGTGCACCAGGCCCTGCACCGCCAAGCCGAACAGGGGCTCGTCGCTGCGGATCGTGTGCCCGCCGGCCACCACACCGCCGGCGCCGGCCACGACCTCGGCCGCGGCCCGCAGCACGGCACCGATGACCTCGACGGGAAAGCTCTCGGGGAAGGCACTGATGTTGAGGGCCAGGACCACCCGCCCTCCCATGGCGAACACGTCGCTGCAGGCATTCGCCGCCGCGATCGCACCGAAGTCGTCGGGGTCGTCGACCAGCAGCGGGAAGAAGTCGGTGGTCGACACCAGCGCCTGGTCCTCGCTCAGGCGGTACACCGCGGCGTCGTCGAAGGGTGCGAGCCCCACCAGCAGACTCGCCGGCGCGTCGCCGGCCAGTTCGCTCAGGAGCCCTCGCAGCGGTGCCCCACCCCATTTCGCCGCGCACCCGCCGCACGACGTCCATTCCGTGAGGCGAAATGGGGCGGCAGGTGCGGTCATGGCCGGGCAGGCTAGGCCCATGTCGAGGACGCATGAGTACGAGGCCAACCTCTCGTGGAGCGGCTCCACCGCGCCGGGGTACGAGGCCTACGACCGGACCCACACCGCCACCGCACCGCCCGCGGCGGTGAACCTGCGGCTCAGCAGCGACCCAGCCTTCCGCGGTGATCCTTCACTGCTGAACCCCGAACAGCTTCTCGTGCTCTCGGCGGCGTCGTGCCAGATGCTGTCGTTCCTGGCCGTGGCGTCCCGGGCCCGTATCGACGTCACCGGCTACGAGGACACGGCGCGTGCGCTGATGCCCGAGGCCGACCGTCCGGTGCGGATCACCCGCATCGACCTGCATCCGGTCATCACCGTCCGCGGCGCGATCGATCCCGAAAAGCTGGCGCATCTTGTGCGCGTCGCTCACCACGAGTGCTTCATCGCCAACTCTCTGAACGGTGACATCCGAGTCACCCCAGAATTTCACATTTCGGACGACTAGTTGCGATCTGCCGTCAGAGGAATTCTGTTTAGATAACCCCCACATGAGCAGGACGAGGAGGGCAAACTGACACCCTTGACGCTTCCGGACCTGCAGGTCGGCGACCGCGTGGAGGTACGCCGCAAGTTCGACGCCGGCTGGGCGCGCGGCTTCGAGATTCTTGCGCTGTCGGACGAGGGCGTGCGGGTACGACGGTTGTCCGATGGCGAGGAACTCCCGGCGTCCTTCGGCCCCGAGGACGTGCGGGCCGAGACCCGCAAGCGCGAGATGTGGTGGATCTGACCGATCCGATCCGCTCAGCTCGGATCAGCTGCTCAGGGCGGCGATGAAGTCCTCGATGTCGACGGCGGTGAGGGTGAGCGTCTTGAGGGTGCCCCTCGAGTTGAGCGTGGTCGCCACCTTGGCCATGGTCACCTCGTCGGCCGCCTCGATGATGTTGAGGAAGTCCCAGTTGCCGAGCAGGGCCCACTGGTGCAGCACCTTCACCCCCATCGACTCCACCTCGTCGCGCACCTCGCGCAGGCGCTCAGGATTGTCACGAAGGCGGGCCGAGCCGTCGGGACCCAGCGTGGACAGCATCACGTAGGTGGGCATGAGCGCTCACGGTAATGGATCGAACCGCACCGATCGATAGGGCGTCCGGCACGGATTCCCCAACGCCACCTCGACAGAGGAGAGGCCGTCGGGGCGCAACGCCGCCACCATCGATGCCGTGGTCGCCTCCACGTCCTCGACGTGCATGCACACGGTCCACCCGTTCTCACCCCCGGCGTGCGACGCCAGATGTTCCTGGAGGCCGGCCACCGTCACGGGCGCACCGGTCAGCACGGCGCGGCTGGCCTCGAGGCGTGGATCGACCAGTGTGGCCACCGGCTGACGGGGGTGACGATGCCGGGCGTCGAAGGACGGCAGGGTGGTGCGGTTCGAGGTGGCCCAGGTGCGTTTCAGCTCCATCACCTCGTGTGCGGTGCCACTGGTCTCCACCACGAAGGCCCAGCTGGGATCGGCCACCATGAACGATGACCAGTACGGCTTGAATCCGTGCTCGTGACCCGATCCACCCTGGCCGTGAGCAGCGATCAGATCGAGGATCACCTCCACCGCGCCACCGGCGGTGTCCGCCCTCTCCAGGCCCAGCCGCACGAGGTCCATCCCGGTGAGCCCCTCGCCGAAGGACCGGGGATCGAGGGTGGTGTAGATGGTGGCGTTGCCGGCCGCCACCCCCGCGTCGTTGACGCCCATCTCGATGCCCCACATCCACGCCGGGCGCACGGCCAGGACCCGTCGGGTGGCGGAGTGATGACCGGCGATCTCGAGGTGCGTGGCTCTGGTGCGCGCCTCCCGCCGGGAGGCGAGTTCCTCGACCACCACGGCCTCTAAGGGCGGCCGGTCGCTGTTCTTGGCGAAGAGCGTCACCCCCTCCGCCGTTGCCGCCGGCAGGGCCACGAGCAGGTCACACATGGGTGTGGCGATTTCCCTCGATGGTGCACCCCGCAGACATGCACGACATCTTGGTCGTCGGCCGGCGCGTCAAGCGGTCAAGCGGAATCCTTCAGGCCGACTTGAGTGAGTGTGTACTCACTCAGGCTAGGCTTGGCCTCCATGTCCCCCGTCGAGACCTCGCGTGTGTCTTCGCCGCGTGCCGCACCCATGGCCGCCGAAGACCGCCGGGCCATGATCGTGAGCGCCACCCTGCCCCTGCTGCTGCGGGAGGGCGACAAGGTCACCTCCCGCACCATCGCCGAGGCGGCGGGAATCGCCGAGGGCACCATCTTCCGGGTCTTCGCCGACAAGGACGAGTTGATCGGCGCAGCCATCGATCAGGCCCTCGACCCTGAACCCCTCGAGCGGGCCCTGCGCGAGATCGATCCGGCGGCACCGGTGCGGACCCAACTCGAACAAGCGGTCACGGTGTTGCAACAGCGTGTCGTGGATGTGTGGCGCCTGCTGTCCAGCGTGGGTCCCCGCTTCCACGATCGGGCCCGCCGCCCCATGGCCGACAGCGACGCCCTGGTGGCGTTGTGCCGCCGCAACAAGACCCACCTGCGGGTGCCGCCGGTGCGGGCCGCCCGCCTGCTGCGGGGCCTCACCCTGTCGGCCACCCATCCGATGCTGGCCGGCGAACCGATGCCGGCTTCGGAGATCGTCGACGTCCTACTGCACGGCATCGGAGCCGACTCATGCTGATCCGCCTGCTCACCGACCATCTGGGCAAGTACCGCCGCACGCTGCTGGGCGTGCTCCTCCTGCAAGCGGTGGCCTCCTCCGCGGCGCTGGCCCTGCCGACCCTCAACGCCCAGATCATCGACAAGGGCATCCTGACCGGCGACCTCGGCTACATCCGCTCGATGGGCGCGGTGATGCTCCTCTTCACTGCCGTGCAGTTGGGCTTCGCCACCGCAGCGGTGTACTTCGGGGCCAAGGTGGCCATGGCCTTCGGCCGGGATGTGCGCAACTCGTTGTTCCACCACGTCACCGACTTCTCCGCACAGGAGGTCGGCGCCTTCGGGGCGCCGTCGCTCATCACCCGTATCACCAACGACGTACAGCAGGTGCAGATCCTGCTGGTGATGGCCTTCACCATGGCGATCGGGGCGCCCATCACCATGACCGTGGGCGTGATCATGGCCTTGCGGCAGGACGTCGGCCTGGCCGCGGTGTTGCTGGTGGCCATGCCGGTGGCCGCCGGCTTCCTCGGCATCCTCGTGGCCAAGATGGTCCCGGCCTTCACCCTCATGCAGGACCGCATCGACAGCGTGAACCGCGTCCTGCGCGAGCAGATCACCGGCATCCGGGTGGTGCGGGCCTTCGTGCGTGAACCCGAGGAAGCCCGCCGCTTCGAGTCGACCAACCGCGAACTCACCAAGGTGTCGTTGCGGGCCGGGCGCCTGATGGCCTCGACGTTCCCCACGGTGAACCTGGTGATCAACCTGTCCAGCGTGGCGGTGCTGTGGCTGGGCGCCACCCGCATCCAGTCGGGCCACATCCAGGTTGGTTCGCTGGTGGCGTTCCTGAGCTACCTGGTCCAGATCCTGTGGTCGGTGGCCATGGCCACCTTCATGGTGTCGATGATCCCTCGCGCCGCGGTGTCGGCGGGCCGGATCCAGGAGGTGCTCGATACACCCTCGACGGTGGTGGCGCCCGCCAACCCGAAGCGCAGCGTCCCCACGCCCGGCACCCTGGAGTTCCGGGGCGTCGGCTTCCACTACCCCGGCGCCGAGCACCCGGTGCTGACGGACATCTCCTTCTCCACCGCCAGGGGCCAGACCACCGCCATCATCGGCAGCACCGGGGCGGGCAAATCCACGTTGTTGAACCTGGTGCCGAGGCTCTTCGATGCCACCGCCGGCACGGTGCTCTTCGGCGGCACCGATGTGCGGGAGTT
>JANMIX010000618.1:0-2586 GCA_031376015.1 Acidimicrobiia bacterium
CGGCCAGGGCCTGCAGCAGTGCCTCGGTGCGCTTGCCACCCAGCAACTCCGACGGATAGGGCGGGGGCTGACCGGTGCGCAGGATCGACAGGCGCGACACGTCGGGATGCGCCACCACGGCGTCGGTCAGCGAGACCTCACCCAGTAGCACCGCGGTCAAGCCTGGACCCGGCTGGAGGTTCACGACCTGATCGAGGCGGGGCCGGCGCAGGTCGCAACCCACGAGGATGGTGCGGTCGCCCGCCTGGGCCAACGCGATGGCCAGGTTCACCGAGGTGAGGGTCTTGCCCTCGACGGCGGCCGGACTGGTGATCTGCACCACCTTCAGCTCGTTCTCGATCCCGAGGAACTTCACCGAGGTCCGCAAGGTGCGGTACGCCTCCGCTGCCACCGACTTGGGTTCGGCGACCGTGACCATCTCGTTGAGCGCTTCGCCCCGCTTTCCGCCGATCCGGGGGATCACGCCGAGCGTGGGCAGCCCCGTGGCCGACTCCAGGCTCTCCATGTCCTTGAGGGAGTCGTCGAGGTACTCGAGCAGGAAGGCGACGCCGATGCCGAGGAGGAGGCCCAGCACGATGCCCAATGCCGCATTCCGGACCGGCTTGGGTGACACCGGACTGGAGGGCACGTCCGCGGGCGTCAACACCCGCAGAAGGCCGGCCTGCTTGAGTCCGGCCGACAGCTCGACCTTGTCGAGTTGGGTTTGGTAGAAGCTGAGCTGGCTCTGCAAAGGATCGAGTTGCGACGCCAGCTCCGCGGCCTTCTGGCTGCGGGCTGCCACCAGGCGTGGGTCCGGGTTGGCTCCTTGGGCCGCGATCTGGCGGTCGTAGTCCAGCAAGGGGGCGGAGAGGGTGTTGATGCGGACCTGTAGCTCGTCGGCCTTCTTGCGAACCTCGGCGCCCGAAGCCAGCAGGTCGTTCACCTCCTGTGCCCGGCGGAAGGCGATGTACTGCTCGACATAGGTGTTCACCAGATCGGAGGCATCGGCGGGCACATGGGCGGTGACCGAGACGTCGATGACGTCGGAATCGGTGGAGGCCACCGCCGCGCTCACGCCATCGACGTTGAGCGGGCCCGTGTAGTGCTGGCGGACGGCGTCGCGGGCTTGGGTGGATTCGAGCTGACGGACCTCGTTGTTCAGGGCCCGCTGGGCGTCGATGCCGCGGAGTTGCTGTTCGAGTGGATCAGCCGGTTGCGATTCGAGCAGCAGCCGCGACGTCGCCTTGTACTGGGTCGTCTGCAGCAACGAGAAGAGCACGGCGAAGAACGTGACCGCGGCTGCGACGCCGACAATGGCAAGCTTCCGGCGCCGCACGACCGCCAGGTAATGGCGGAGATCCGGTGCATCGAGCTCTTCGTTCACGGGGGCCCCTCGAGGATGTTGCGCCGCAGATGCAGGCTTCGTCCAAAGTAGTGCCGAACGGGCGGTCAGCGGGTAACCGGGCCCACCACCAGCGCGGCGCGCACAGGAGCAGACAGGCGACCATGACAACCACAGCGCGCCGCACGTCCTGGAACCACACGTGGTGGCGAGACTGGATCGCTCCGGCCGCGGGCGGTGTGGTGATGGCCTCCTCCGGTGCCCGCCCGACCGGGCTGCGGGTGCTCGACGTCGCGTTGGCAATGGCCTTCGGTGCTGCGGTCGTCGCTGCGGCCAGCCGGTCGCGACGGTGGCCGTGGCCGGTGCTCGTGCTGTCGGCCGTGGCGGCGGCGCGCTCGCCGTGGCTTTGGCTGACACTGCCGGCGGCGGCGGCGGCGCTCGTGGGCGCGCTCGACGAGCGACGTTCCCGGACGCTGGGCGCCATCGTGGGTCTCTGCGTGGTGGGTGCGCTCTCTGGGGGAACCGACCTGCCGGTGGGCGCTGCGGTCGCCGTCACCACGGTGGGCAGTGCCGCAGTGATCCTGTCGGCGTATTCGGTCGGGCACCGCCGATTCCGCCGCCGAGCCCGGTACGTGGCCATCGGGTTGGTGGCGTGGGTGGGCGTGGCGCTGTTGGGTTACGGCGTTGCCGCCGCCCAGGCCCGTGCCGATGGCGACCGTGGACTGCACCTGCTGACCGCCGGCCTGGCCGCCGCCCGAGCCGGCGACACCACCACGGCGGCCAAAGACCTTCAGAACGCGGCCGCGGCGCTGGCTCGCGCCCGTGATGCCATCGACGCGCCGTGGGCCCGACTGGCCCGCACCCTTCCGGTCGCCGGCCCCAACGCGGCTGCGGTGTCCACGGCCGTGTCCACCGCTTCTGAGCTGGCCAGCCGTGCCGCCCGAGTTGCCTCGGCGGCGAATCTCGACCAGCTGCGCTTCACCGATGGCCGGTTGCCGCTGGAACGCATCGAAGCGGTGAGGGGGCCGCTGGCGCAGCTGTCCGATTCGCTCGAAACGGCAGCACCGCGCCTGTGGGCACTTGATTCGCCGTGGCTGGTCGGGCCCCTCACGACCCGGATCATCCAGGCCCGTGCCGATGTGGACGATGCCCGCCCGCAAGCTCGGCGGGCCGCCGAGGCGGTGCAGGTGTTGCCTCGGCTGCTCGGTGGTGCGCGCGAACAGCGGTACTTCGTGGCCTTCGTCACCCCTTCGGAGGCTCGGGGA
>JANMIX010000619.1:0-8669 GCA_031376015.1 Acidimicrobiia bacterium
AGCGATCACCGAGCGCTCCTGGGGACCCACCGCCAGGGTACCGGTGCCCCTATCCGGCACCGAGGCGGCGCGTTCCAACACGTCCTCCGAGCCGGCCCACACTTCGGCGGAGGTCAACACCATCGTGCTGCGCAAGGTCTCCGCCAACTGCAACAGCAGTTCCTCCATCGGCACGGCCCGCGTGAGCCGGTCACCGAACGTGCGCAACGCCTCGTCAGGTGCGCTTCTCTGGCCGTAGACGAGACGGTTCGCCGCGTCGGCCAGTCGGGCGCGGGCCGGGAGGAACGCGAGCGCGGCGACGGCGGCGGCGACCATCGACAGCCCGAGGACCTGGCGCTCCTGTTCGTTCGGGGCACGGCCGAGGCCGAACACGACCAGGATGTACACCGAGATCACCACGAGTGTGAGTCCGAACGTTTCGACTGTGTGCACGAGGGCCCGATCCACACGGCCCCGGAGGCGGGGGGTGATGCTGGCCAGGAGCGCGGCAGGAACCAGTCCGGTGCCGGCCGCCGCGAGGGCACCGGTGTGCGAAGGCCAGCCGACGAAGAAGTGCAGAGCGCCCATGCTGATGGCCACCTCCCCGGCGGCCATGGCGCCACAGCCGAGCCACTGCAGGCGGTGGCGGTCCGCACCCGTGCTGAGTAGGTAACGGGCATGAGTGGCCGGCAGCGACACGAGCACCGCCAGGGTCCACGCCAGCGACCCGAGCCCGACGGTGACCTCACCTGGCCCCGCCCACACCAACAGTCCTCCGGCGATCGCCGCCAGGTACGCGGCCACCGCAAGGGCGCGGCGACCCCGGGTGCGGAGCAGACCATCGGGGATGGCGAGCAGCACGTGGACCGTGACAGCGACGAGGCCGAGGCAGAAGACCGGCGCCACGACCGAGGCGGCGTCGGCGCCGGTGCCGGTGTGTGCCGAGGCGTACCGGGCGGCGGCAAAGGCGATCGCTCCCATCAGCGCACCGGTGAGTGCCAACCCCGCGACCCGATGCGCGGCGGGGACCCGCAGTGCGGCTGCACCCGCCACCGCCCAGGCGGCGACCAGGACGAGGCGGACCCAGTCCGCGGGCACGACGCCGTCCCCAGCGGCCACCACCATCCCCACCGTTGCCACCCCGATGGCAAGCGGTGCCAGCAGCGCACGCCACCCGGCCGCGGCGCGCTCGGCGCCGCTCCCGAGACGCACGACCGGGACCTCCACCGTGGACACCGTCAACCGTCATTCACTGCGCAACACCATTGACACGGGCACTGCCCGAGCAACGCGGGCCGGGAATGCCGACACCAGGTTGGCCACGATCACGGCCGCAAGCGCCAGCGCCCCGATGATGCCCACCGGCACCACCGGTTCCGACAGCACGTCGAGCTGTCCCGCGAAGCGCGTCCAGAGCCACCGTCCGAGCACCACACCGAGGGGAGCCCCCACGACCAGTCCGACCAGCATCGTCGCCGTCGCCTGCCATGCGACGGTGGCGCTGAGCTGGCCTCGTGTGAATCCGAGTGCCTTCAGCAGCGCGAGATCCCGGCGACGCTGGCGCACGGCGCTGGTCAATGCGACCGCCAGCGAAGCCAACGCCGCCGCCGCCACCGCCCCACCCAGCAACCGGGGCGAGATCACGATGTCGTCGGAATTGACGATCTCCGCCGACCGTTGCGCCGGCACCACCATGATGCCGCCGCCGTCGGAGAGTTTGTCCTTCGAGCCCTCGAGCCTCGCCGTTACCGCGGCGGTGTTCGCGCTCCGGCGGTAGCGCACGAAGAGCACGTTCGGTCCATACTCGTCCGCCGGCACCCCCGGACCTTGACTGGCTGCGTTGCCGCTTGCCCGGTTGCGGGCGTAGCCCGGCAGACGTGAGGTCTCGACGATGCCACCGACGCCCAGCGAGGTGTGGTCGCCGTGCACCTGGCCGATGGTGGGGAGCGTCGCGCTGCCCACGATCCGCAATGGCCCGCTGCTCGTGGTCACGGTGTCACCGATGTGCTTGTGCAGGCTTTCCAAGGTGGCGGAGCCCAGCACGATCTCGTCAGAGGCAAGGATCATGCGTCCCTCGCGCACGGGTGGCACGACGGTGCTCCCCGGCACCATGCCGAGCAACGGCAGATTGTGACCGTCGATGGCATCCCCTCCGAAGAAGGCGCCGCTCCACGCCTCGATGTCGGGGTCCGAACGGAGGAGGGCTTTCGTCGCCTCCGGTTTCGTGTTGCCGTAGCCCGCCGAGTCGATGAGAGCGACGTCCCAGTCCCATCCGAACTGACGGGGATGAGACACGAGGTGCTGCAGGCTCGCTCCGAACGTCACCGCCGCCACCAATGACGCCAGCGCGATGGTCGTGCCGGCCATCACCGAGCGCACCGGCACGGCGGTGCGACCGGCACCGGTCTCGAAAGCGAAGCGCAATCCGGTGGTGGCGGACAGCGGCAGCCGGCCCGACACGTCGGCGAGGAGCCCCACCGTCCTCGGACGAGCATCGTGCGCTCTCTGTTGTACGCGGTAGGGCGATTCTCTCCGGGCCACCAGGTAGCTGACCGCGCCGAGCGTGGCGAAGAGGAGCAACCCACCCAGACCGAGCACAGTCCGGTCCACGTCGATACCTGAGGCGACCTCCACCCTCCGCACCGGCCCGATCGGCATTGCCGGCGATGCCATGACCGCCACGCACACCGCCACCACGGACCCCACCAGCACGGCGGCAACAGGGCCGAGGGCAGCGGCGGCGGCGATGCTTGCCGGGCTCGCGCCCATGGCTCGCAGCACGCCATGTTCCTCGCGCTGGCTGCGCACCTGACGGGCCAGCGTCTGACCGACCAGCACGATGGCCGCCAATCCGGCGATGACACCGAAGACGCTCAACGCGATGGCGGTCGGCCGGATCGCCTGCTGGGCGTGGAACGTGTCGATGGAGGTGACCCGGAAGATCTGCGGGCTCCCGGCTTCGAGCAGCCCCACGAATCTGCGCTTCACGGCGGCGACGTCGGCGTCGCCGTGACGCAGCACGAGACCCTGCCACGAGTAGGTCCCCCACTGCGCCGCCCTCGCCACGTAGGCGGGGGTCAGCAGGAGAAGCGGCGAGCGGTCGGTGTCGTCCTGCACGACCTCTTCGACGAAGAGCCCGATGCCGACGATCCGCGAGGGGATCTGCAGCCGCGGCACGGGATGGTCCAAGAAGGCGGGGTCTTCCAGCTGATCCTCACTCACCGTTGCCAGATCCAAGGTCTGGCCCACGTGGTAGCCGTAACGACGGGCCGATTCCTCGTTGACGGCGACCTCGTCGATGCGGGTGGGATCGGGCCGGCGGCCTTGGGTAGGCGTGAAGATGTCCTGGTCGAAGTACCGACCATCGACACTCCCGAGCGCCTCGAACTCCTGAGACAAGTCGACCTGGCCGTCGACCACCGCCCCCACGTAGAAGCCCGTATAGGCCCGAGCGCTCAGGACCTCGGGGAATTGCGCGACCCGACGCAGCGCCGCTGGCAGGTCGGCCGCAGGCCGGCCACCGAGATCCACGGCCATGGTCGACGGGTTCGAGGAGCGCAGGAAACGGGGATACGCCGATTGCGTGCGCCGCGCTCCGGCCAAGGCGAAGAGCGAGGTGCCACCGACAATGCCGAGGAGCAGGGCGATGCCGGCCAATGACCGCCAGCGGCGCCGGATCGACGCGTGCCACCAGAAGCGCGTGAAGCTCACGGCCCGGTCGCCACCTCGCCGATGATGCCTTCGTGCGGGACTGCCGCCGAGGCCGCCGGGCGCCCCTCGTCGATCACGCGCCCGTCGCGCATCTGGGTGATCCGTTGGGCGGCCGCGGCGACGTCGTCGTCGTGGGTGACCATCAGGATCGCCTGGCCGCCGCGGTGCAGCCGGCGGAACAGCTCGAGCACCTCCAGACCGCCCTCGGAATCGAGGGCGCCGGTCGGCTCGTCGGCCAGCACGAGTGTCGGCTCATTGGCGAGGGCGCGAGCGATGGCGAGCCGCTGGCGCTGTCCGCCCGACAGGACGCCGGGCATCGCTCCGGCCTTGTCGCCCAGGCCGAGGAGATCCAACAGGTCGCGGCCCCGGGTCTCCGCCGCCTTGCGCTTTCGTCCGGCCACGATGGCGGGAAGGGACACGTTCTCCAGCACACTCATGCCCTCGAGCAGGTTGAAGAACTGAAACACCACCCCGATGTGTCGGCGGCGCAGTCGAGCCAGCTCGTCCTCGGATTGACCGGTCACCTGCTCACCGTCGACCTCAATGGTTCCCTCATCGGCAGTGTCGAGGCCCGCAATCAGGTTCAGCAGCGTCGACTTCCCACAGCCGGAGGGGCCCATGACGGCGACGAACTCGCCACGCGAAAGGGTGAGGTCGGCCCCCCGCAGCGCACGCACAGGCGCAATGTCCGCCTCGAAGGTCTTGCGCACGCCGCGCACCGTCAGCAGGTCCTCAGTCATCGCGCCGTTGTTCCGTCATGAGGCGCATTGGAACCGAGGGAGACACCGTCGGAGAAGGGCGCAGGCAGGCGACCGTGGGTAGTGCCAGCCTCCCCGCGCGCCGGCAAAATCATCTGCGCACCTTGTAGGCCACGACCGGGGTCTCGCGCCCCTTGACCAGTTGGGGATCCAGGGCGATGACTGTGGGTGGGTTGGCCAGCATGGCCAGGGTGGCATCGCTCAGAATGGTCTCGCCGGCACTTCCCAGCTGCTGCAATCGCTGCGACAGATTCACCGTGTCGCCCACCACGGTGTACTCCAGGCGTTCCTCGGAGCCCAGCAGTGCCGTGGCCGCTTCGCCCGTCGACACGCCGATGCCCAACCCGAACTCGGGCCTGCCATCGACGACCCAGGCGGAGTTGATCTCGGCCTGCCGGGCATGCATGTCGAGGGCGGCGGCCAGTGCATGATCGGCATGCTCGTCTTGAGGGAATGGAGCGCCGAAGACGGCCATCACCGCGTCACCGACGAACTGCATCACCGTGCCGCCCTCTCCCAGAACGGCGGCGTTCATGGCGGCACGGTGCACGTTGAGCTGCTCGGCCAGCTCGGTGGGGTCGGCGTGCTCGGCGATCGTGGAATAGGCCCGGATGTCCGACATCAACACCGTGACGATCACCCGCTCGATCTGACCGATGGCGTGTCCGTCGCGTCGCAGTTTCTCGGCCAATCCGCCCGGGAGCAGACGGGAGAGGGTCTCGCCTTGCTCCTCACGGTCCACGATGGCCAGGTGCAGTAATCGAAGGCGTCGCAGTGCGCCGTCGGCTCCCGCCGACACGCCTTGAGCGAGGTGCACGAACATCGCTTCGACGGCGGCGCTCACCGCCTCCGGAGTCGAGTGCAATCGCACCGAGATGGCCTTGATGGGCATGCCCTCGGCGATGAAGGTGAGGAGTTCCTCGTCGGCGTCGTCCAGCTCGCCGTTGCGTCTGACCGGGCGGAGCATCGCCTCGACGATGGACGGGTCCATGGCGGTGCCCCCGGTGGCGACAGAGCGCACGGCATCGACAAGCTGATTGCCCTCGGCGATCTGATCCTTGAGGAGGTAGCCGTAGCCCGACGATCCGTCGGCAAGCAAGGACACGGCATAGTCGGGATCGTCGTACTGGGAGAGGATCACGACGCCCGTTCCCGGGTGGCGCTTGCGCACCAACTTGGCGGCCTCGATGCCTTCGGTTTGAAACGTCGGAGGCATCCGGATGTCGGTGACCACCACGTGGGGCGCCAAGGCCTCGGCGCCCGCCACCAGGCTGTCGAAGTCGGACGCGACGCCCACGACCTCGAGATCCGGTTGGCTCTGGAGGAGCGCCTTCACACCCTCCCGCACGAGGAGGTTGTCGTCCGCCAGTAACACGGTGATCGATGCGTTCACCACCTTGTCGCCTTCACCCCTCGCTAGAGCCAACCGGCCCGGTTCCCACCTTGCCACCCCATTGACTCACGTCCCGGCCCAAGTGTCGCTGGGGCGACCTCGTGTCGTCAGGGTGGTGCCAACCACACCCTCAGACACCAGTTGGTTTGCTCGCTCGAGTGAGGAGGACGGTACATGCTGTGTCGATGCGAGCCGAAGCCCAGGTCACCGCCCTCTCGTGGATCCCCTCCGACGCGATCAGCGGGCTCATGCGGGCACCGTTTGACGCCGGCATCACCCACTGCGACGCGCCCCCTCCCGACCATCTCGGCGACACGGGGTCCAGCCTGGAGGACCTGCGGGCGGCCGATCGCTTCCGGTTCGCGAACGTGCTGCGGGCCTGGATCGACGTGGACGCGCAGGGCGTCATCGCCGGATGCGGCTATGCGGGGGGTGCCATCCTGGGTTCCACGACCGTGCACGTGCCGGGAGTTGTACACCGCTTCGAGGCCTTCGCCCTGCCCGACCTGCAGTCCGAGCCCGAGCTGGTCGAAGGCGGCACGGCGGTGCGGTTCCAGCAGACCTGCGGGGGCCGAACCGGCCTGCCGGCCCCGCGCCGCGTCCGGCGCAAGCCGTACGTCCAGTGGCAGGCCCCCCTGGTGTGGTCGACACTCGAACTCACTCTCCGCAGCGACGGCACTTCGAGCTACTCCCTTCTCGGTGCCAGTCGATTTCCGAGACACTGGATCTACGACCAGACCGGCGCGCGGGCGGCCAAGAGCGGCCTCACCGCTTTCAAGGATTGGTACCGCAAATCCTTCGGTCGCCACAGCCCTTGGGGTGATCAGGATTCCCCGGCGCTGGTCACCGCGGTCGAGTCAGCCCTCGAGCGGTCGCTGTCGGCGCACCTCATGGGCGGCGGGAACAAACCGAAGATCCTCAGGGTCAAGGCGGGGGCGACCCTGGTCACCGAGGGAGACCCCGGCGACGGCATGTTCCTCCTGCTCGACGGCGTGTTGCGGGCGGAGAAGCAAGGCGAACGACTGGCCGAGTACGGACCGGGCGCCCTCCTCGGCGAACACGCGTCGTTGCAGCAAGGACCGCGCACCGCCACGCTCGTCGCAGTGACGGCCTGCCGCGTCGCGGTGGTCCGCGCCGAGGACCTCGACCGCGGCGCACGCGAGACCTTGGCCGAGGGCCACCGCAACGAAGAGGTCCCGCCCGCACGACAACCATGAATCGGGAAGCGCATGCTTGAGCGCGCCAACCGCGTCGGGGCTGCATGAAGGCATCACACCACGTCGGCGGTCAGCCGCACTTCCAGGCGACGCGCCCGTGGGAGGCCGCGCTAGGTCCAACCCATACTCCTGAGGACTGCGGCGATGCGCGTCGCGAGCTCGACCTCCTCTGCCTCGGTCAGGGCGACCTGGGCGCGTTGCGCGTAGGCGGTGACGAACGTCTGGCGGACATCCTCGCTGGTCGGGCCCCAATCCCGGTACTGAGTGCCAAGCAGAACCGCCGCCTTGGCCAGGTCTGCCACTCGAGTGTCGTACGTGACCTCCTCGAAGTCGAGGACGGCGGTGATCATCGACCCGTCGTGGAGAATGTTCGCCGAACGGAAGTCATTGCTGACGAGCTGCTGAGGCTTGCTCGGGCGACGTCCATCAAAGGTCTCGGGATAGGACGCGAGGACTTCGTGAACGGCTGCAAGCATCTGACCCGCCTCGGCCACCTGAGTTCCGTCGTCGACGTCCAGGAGATCGCCGTCGATGACAGGCAGGACCCCGAGCAGAAACCGGCCTCCAGGGAGCGGCAGCCGAGACCTCAGCCGACCCCTCGCATCGTTGGCGACCTCGACGAGCAAGCGACCATCCGTTGCTGGGATGGGCGCAGCGACCGGAATCCCGTGGGAATCGAGCCACATGACGACGCGCGCACTGTCGAGGAGGCGTCCAAAGCGTTGCGGCCGTGCTGACCATTTCGCAACGAGGCGACGATCGTCGGCCACGATCCACGCCATGACGTTCCAGTCGCTGATGACTATCCGATCGCAGCGCGACACGTCGAGTGCCCAGTGGCGTCGGAGCGCGCCGGCGACCCAGTCCACGACTGAGGCACCTCCTTGGAAGCCAAAACGGCGCGCCAGCTGCTCGATCGGTTCGACCGACTCCCACAGCATGCTGACCGTCGGCGATTCCATGAGCTGCCGAAGTTACGTCCAGTGCCAACTACAGGCCGAGGCCGAGACCTCGGTCGGCCTGCGGACTGAGACTTCGCTCGACCCCTTCCGCGCAGAAGGCCCAAGCCGGTGACCTGGGCCTTCATCCGTTGTTCAGTGCTCGGGGGGGAGGACTCGAACCCCCAATAACTGGACCAGAACCAGTTGTGTTGCCGATTACACCACCCCCGAAGGTGGAGCCGTCACTGTAACGCCCGCCGCGAACGCGCCGCACACCCCACGGCACCGGCGGGAACCGGGCTCAGCCGGTGAGCCGGTCCTCGATGCGCACCACCCGGCCGTAGCCCACGATACGACCCACGGCCACCGCGAACGTCTCCCGCATCATGGCCTTGAACACGTCCACGTTGGACAGGGGGCTGGTGTGGGTGGGCGACACAACGGCCTGGAGGCCCACGGCGCCGGCGATGGCATCGATGCGGTACGCGTGGAACGGATCGCTCACCAGGACCACGCGCCGCACCCCGCGCTGGCGCAGGAAGCGGGCGGCGGCGGCCAGTTCGTCGAAGGAGTTGGTCGAGGTGGTCTCGCGTTCGATGGCGCCGCCGGGCACGCCGTGGGCCTCGAGGTAGATGGCCGACGACTCGGCTTCGGTGAAGCGGTCACCGGG
>JANMIX010000633.1:0-4645 GCA_031376015.1 Acidimicrobiia bacterium
GGGCCCGTCACACCGACTGCACCATCGCGGCCGAATCGGTGTCCATGTGCGAGTCGTTGGAGATCAACGCCAAGGACCGCATCGCGGTGGTGTTCCCCTTCACCCACATCGGCGGCATCGGCTACCTGTTCGACTCCCTCATGAGCGGCTGCACCCTCATCTTCCTGGAGGCGTTCGACCCCCAGGCCACCCCCGAGTTGCTCCGCCGCGAGAAGGTCACCGTCGCCGGCGCCGGCACCCCGTTCTTCATGGCGTACCTGGCCTACCAGCGGGCCCATCCCGAGTTGGCGCCCCTGTTCCCCGAGGCCCGATGCTTCACGGGCGGCGGGGCGCCCAAGCCGCCGCAACTGCACTACGACATCCGCTCGGAGATGGGCACCGTCGGCATCGTGTCGGGTTACGGCCTGACCGAGGCGCCCATCGTGGCCATGGCCTCGGTCAACGACAGCGACGAGGAACTGGCCAACACCGAAGGCCGGGCCACCCGCGGCGTCGACCTCATCGTGGTGAAGCTGGACGGCACCCGGGCCGGGGTGGGCGAAGAGGGCGAGATCCGGGTGAAGGGCCCGCAGGTGATGCGGGGCTACCTCGACGCCTCCCTCGACGCCGAGGCCTTCGACGAGAACGGCTACTTCCGCAGCGGCGATCTGGCCACGTTGGACGCACGCGGCAACGTCACCATCACCGGCCGGGTCAAGGACATCATCATCCGCAACATGGAGAACATCTCCGCCAAGGAGATCGAGGACGTGCTCTTCACCCACCCTGCGGTGGGCGACGTGGCCGTGATCGGCCTGCCCGATCCCCGCACCGGAGAACGGGCCTGTGCCGTTGTGGTGGCCAAGGAGGCCGGCACCAAGCCGACCCTGAGTGAGCTGTGTCAGTTCCTGCTCGAGGCCGGGTTGTCGAAGCAGAAGCTGCCCGAACAACTCGAGTACGTCGACGCACTGCCCCGCAACCCCACGGGCAAGATCGTGAAGTTCGAACTGCGGGACCGCTTCAAATAGCGGTTCGATCAGCCAACTTCGATCAGCCAACTTCGATCAGCAAGGAACATCAACGCAATGGGAATTCTCGACGGCAAGGTCGCCATCGTCACCGGTGCCGGCCATGGCATCGGCCGGGGCCACGCCCTGGAGCTGGCCAAGCAGGGCGCCAAGGTGCTCGTCAACGATCTGGGCGGCTCGGTCAGCGGTGAGGGTTCGGGCCGCGACGCCGACCTCACGGTGAACCTCATCGCCGAGCGCGGCGGCGAGGCCAAGCCCAACTACGCCGACGTGTCCGACGAGACGCAGTCGGGCGAGATGATCCAGCAGGCCCTCGATGAGTTCGGCCGTCTCGACATCCTGGTGAACAACGCCGGCATCGTGCGCGACGGGGCCATCTGGAACATGGCCCCTTCCGACTTCGATGCGGTGTTCCGCGTGCATGTGCGTGGCACCTGGCTGCCCTGTCACCACGCGGCCAAGTACTGGCGCGAGCAGGCCAAGACCGGAGCGGTGTTGCGCGGGCGCATCATCAACACCGTCTCGGGTGCCGGCCTGGTGGGCAACTTCGGCCAGACCAACTACGCCCCGGCCAAGGCGGCCATCGCCTCGCTCACCCAGACCCTTTCGTTGGAGCTCTACAAGCTGGGCGTCACCGTCAACGCCATCGGTCCGGCCGGCGCCACCCGCATCACCGGCACCATGCCGAACGCCCCCAAGGTCATCGAGCCCGACGAGGTGCCCGCGGATGAGTGGAATCCCATGGATCCGTCGGTGTCGTCACCGTTGGTGTCCGGGCTGGCCTCCGACGAGTAGCTGATTGTGACCGGCCAGGTGATCCGGGCCGTCGCCGAGAAGATCATCCTGATGCAGGGGTGGACCGACGGGCCCACGATCACCAACGGCGGCAAGCGCTGGGACGCCGAGAAGCTCGGCATGCACCTCGCAACGGACGTGTTCCGCACCCGCGCTCCCGGTCTGCGGTACTGAGCCCACCGGTCGTGCGACGGCTCGTTGTCGCCGGGCCCGGCCTGCTGGCCGGCGAGCGGGTCGACGGCGTCCCCGTCGGTGTGGCCGCACTGCGGGACTTCGCCACCGCCACCAACACCGGTGTGCTCAACACGTGGGGGCTCAAGGGTTTGTTCCGGTGGGACAGCCCGTTCCACCTCGGCACGGGCGGACTGCAGGCCCGGGACTTCGACCTGGCCGGGGTGAGCGACGCCGAGTTGGTGCTGGCGGTGGGCATCGATCCCGACGAGTCACCCTGGGAATTGCTGGGTGCCGTCGAGCGGGTCGGGGCCGAGGAGTTGCCCGGGTGGGCGCCGCGCCTGGAACGGTTCCCGGCCGAGCCGTCCCGGTCCCGGCTCTACACGGAGTTGTCGGGAGCGCTGGCCCCCCTCTACGCGTCGGACGCGGTGCCGCTGAACCCGGCGCGGGCCGCCGCTGATCTGGCGGCGTCGTTGCCGCCAGGAGGCGTGCTGACTGCTGAGCCGGGCCTGGTGGGGCTGTGGATCGCCCGGACGTTCCCCACCACGGTGCTGGGCTCGGTGGTGGTGCCCGCGGCGCGGGGCAGCCACTGGTTCGACGTGGCCGGGGCCACCGTGGCGGTGGTGCCCGGCCCGCTGGATGACGCCAGCCTCGCCGCCATCGACGAGGCCCGCAGCGCCGGCCGCAATCTGCTGGTGATCGTGTGGGACACCGACGGCGATCCTGCGGCCCTGGCTCCGGCGTTGCAAGCGTCCGGCGTGCGGGTGGTGCCGGTGGCCGTGGACCTGTCCTGGACCCGCGTGCTCACCGACGTCGCCGGCCCCCTCCGCGCCTGGACCTGAGCAGCCGCGGCCGGCGCCTTCGCCGCCTTGACCGGAGCCGCCGTTGCGGCCCCGGCCCCGCGGTGGGCAGCCGTCAGCGGGTGCGGGGGAGGCCGAGGCCGCGTTCGGCGATGATGCCGCGCTGGACCTCGCTGCTGCCGCCGTAGATGGTGGCGACCCTCGAGTGCCTAAAGGCGTGTTCCACGAGACCGCCCAGGGCGGCATCGGGATCGGTGCGCGAGAGCAGACCGTCCTCGCCGAAAAGGTCGAGCAACTCTGCCGCGGCCCGGGTGAAGCACTCCGAGACCCACAACTTGTTCATCGAACCCTCGACATGGGGCATGCCGCCATCCGCGGCCAGTTGCGCCGTGCGGTACAGCAGGAGGCGGCCGACCTCCATGCGCGTGGCGTGACGGGCCAGCGTGGCCGCCACCACGGGATCGTCGAGACGACCGCCGTCGAGTGCCCATTGCGCCACCCGGTCCACCAGGTGGGCGGGCTCGCCCCAGTTGCCGCCGTTGCGTTCGTACACGAGCGCGGCGTGCATCACCTGCCAGCCGGCGTCGACGTCGCCCACCCGGCACTCATCGGGCACGTGCACATCGGTGTAGAAGGTGATGTTGGTGCGCTCACCGCCGAGCGTGTGCACGGGGCTGATCTCGATGCCGGGCAGGTCCATGGGCACCAGGAACATGGTGAGGCCCTTGTGCTTCGGCTTGGCCGGGTCGGTGCGGCAGAGCAGGAACACGTAGTGCGCTTCGTGCGCCATGGTGGTGAACATCTTCTGGCCGTTGATGACCCATTCCTCGCCGTCGCGCTCGGCCCGGGTGGCCACCGCGGCCACGTCGCTGCCGGCGTCGGGCTCGGAGTACCCCAGGCACGTCATCACCTCGCCGGAGAGGATGCGGGGGAGGATGTCGTGGCGCTGCTGGTCGTTGCCCAGCAACACCAGGGTGGCCGCCACCATGCTGGCGATTCCCATGCCGTCCACGGGCGCCCCGGCGTAGAACAACTCCTGCATCAGCGTGGTCATGTCCACGGCGCTACGGCCCTGGCCACCCACGTCGACGGGCCAACCGGCCGACAGCAGCCCCTCAGCCGCGATGGCGCGGTGCAGGTCCCAGTTGTGCATGGTGCCGGTGTCGAGGGCACCTTCCACGACCGCCGGCGTGACATGGGCCCCCACGAAGGCCTGGATCTCGGTGCGGAACGCCTCGGCGTCACCGTCCAGCCGTCGGTGTAACGGGGTACCCCACGGGCCCCACAGCCGTGCGGCCACCAGTTGGTCGCCCGCCGGGACCGGCCCGGCCACCAGTCGCCAGGCCTTGGCCCGGCGCAGGTAGAGCTGCACGTCGTACTCGAGCATGAAGCCGTAACCGCCGTGGTAGTGCAGCGAGGCCCCGGCGGCTTCCTCGGCGACCTCTCCGGCGAACTGGAAGGCCATGGCGGCCAAGGTGCCGGCGTCAGCGGCGCCGTTGGTGGCCGCACGCACGGCTTCGGCGGCCAGCAGCCCGGCGCCGTCGGTGGCGGTGTGCACGTCGGCGAGGCGGTGCTGCACCGACTGGAACGACCCGATGGGGACCCCGAACTGACGGCGGTCCTTCACGTACTGCACGCCCATGTCGAGCGCGGCGCGGGCCATCCCGGCGAAGGCCACCGCGGTGAGCACCCGCCACTCGTCCAGCGCCGCCTCGTAACGGGCGTGCGCATGCTCGCCCTCGGCCAGCACCTCTATCCTGGCCGCGGCCGCGTCGGTGCCTGCGGCGGGCAACGTGAGATCAGCGAGGGCCATGGCCCCGAGGTCGGGGTGGGGGGTGCGGTCCTCGGGCGCCACCGAGACGCACAACAGCC
>JANMIX010000678.1:0-2210 GCA_031376015.1 Acidimicrobiia bacterium
CCAGTCGGTGCCGGCGTCGCCGGCTATCCCGGTGCCGGCACCGCGGCCTCGCCCGAGGATCCAGGCGATGAAGGCGACTTCGGTCATGACCCCGACGAGCACCCGCGCCAGGGTGGGCAACCCGCTGGGTGTCACGAACCCTTCGATGATGCCGGCCACGACGAAGCAGGCCATGAGGCCCAGCACGATGGTCACCGAGCGCCGGCCGGCGTCGGCCAGCGCCTCGCCACGGGTTCGGTCCCCGGGGGCGATGAGGGCCCAACCCAGCCGCAACCCTGCGGCACCGGCGATCACGATGGAGGTCAACTCGAGCAGACCGTGGGGGAGGATCAACCCGAAGAACTCCCCTCCTTGTCCGCTGTGCACGAACAACCCGCCCGCCGCGCCGAGGTTGGCCCCGTTGAAGAGGAGCAGCAGGGCCGTGGGCACGCAGAACCCGATCCCGAGGGCGAAGGCCAGGAACGACACCTGGATGTTGTTGGTGAGCACCTGCGAGGAGAACTCCGCGGCGGGACGCGACGAGTAGTAGTCGCGGAACTCGCTGTCGAGCAGTGCTCGCTGCTGCTCGGCGGGCATGGCGACGCGCAGTGCCTCGGGCGAGGTGGCCAGCCAGGCGCCCAGGGCCAGGGCAGGAACGAACAACAGCGCGGCCGACGCGGCGATGAAGCGCCGGCAGGCCCAGACCTCCCTGGGGAAGGCCGTGGAGAAGAAGTCGGCCGCGGCCGAGAAGGTGCCACGCACGGGCGGCGCCCCGTGGATGACGGCGTGGGCGTCGGCCACCAGCGTGGTGAGGTGGGCATTGAGGCCCTCGTCGGAGAAGTAGGTCCTCGAGTGCGCCAGTTGAGCGCTCGTTCGCTGGTAGAGCGACACCAGTTCATCGGTCTCGGTGGCCGCCAGACCCTGCTTGGCGCGAGGGCGTGCCCGGGCGGTGAGTTCGGCCAGCCGCGCCCACATCGTGGAGTTCCGGATGACGTAGCGGTCGATGTCCATCCCGCGCCCAACCTAGTGGGCACCTGCGCGCCGGATAGGTTGCGGGCGTGGTCGTACCTCTGGTGGCGCCCGAGGGCCGCGGGATCGTCACCCCCGAAGCGGTCGTGCTGCGGTTCGAGACGGCATCGGTCGGGTCGCGGGCGATGGCGCAGGTGGTCGACGCCGCGGTGCGAGGCGGGGTGCTGTGGGTTGCCGCCATCGTGGGCAGCATCTTCGGCGGCCCCGACAACACCCCCCGAGCGGTGCTCCTGTACCTCACCGGGTTCTTCGTGATCTTCGGCTATCCCGTACTGGCCGAGGTCATCTGGGATGGTCGCACCGTGGGAAAGCGCGTCGTGGGGTTGCGGGTGGTCACCACCCTGGGCGGGCCCGTGCGGTTCCGTCAGGCGGCCATCCGGTCGATCCTGTCGCTCGTCGACTTCTTCTTCCCGCCCCTGGGGGTCACGGCCACGGTGGCGGTGCTGCTCTCCAAGCGCGACCAACGCCTGGGCGACATGCTGGCGGGCACACTCGTGTTGCGCGAACGAACGGGGGCGACCATGCCCGTGCCGGTGTCGTTCCCCCCACCCCACGGCCTCGAGACCTACACCGCCAGCCTCGACGTCGGGACCTTGACCGCTGCGCAGTATGCGTTGGTGCGGGCGTTCCTGGTGCGCACGCCGACCCTCCTGCCCGGCGCCCGCGAACGGTTGGGCCGGTCGCTGGCGAACCCGATCGCCGTGTCGATGCACCACACGCCCCCGCCGGGTGTGAACCCGGAACTGTTCCTGGTGTGCGTGGCCGCCGCCTACCAACAGCGCCTGGGCGGTCCGCCCGTGCCGCTGCCGCCCTGGCAGGCGGGCTGGGGCACGCCGACCCGCCCCTGAGGGGTGTGCCCGCGACCCGGGGCCGACCGCGCGGCCTCGGGCGAACGGTGTGCCCATGACGGGAGGTCGAGCACGTGCCCGTAGGCTTGGACCGTGCGGTTCGCCTATCTGGATCATGCGGCGACCACGCCGGTGCGGCCCGAGGTGGCGGCGGCGATGGTCCCGTTCCTGGGTGAGCATTTCGGCAACCCTTCCGGCGCCCACGCCCTGGCCCGGGCGGCCCGCCGCGCGCTCGATGACGCCCGCGAGGTCCTGGCCGGCGCGGTGGGCTGCGATCTGGGCGATGTGGTGTTCACCAGCGGCGGCACCGAAGCCGACAACACCGCGGTGATGGGCCACGGCGCCGGGGTGGTG
>JANMIX010000687.1:0-4419 GCA_031376015.1 Acidimicrobiia bacterium
TCAAGGCGCAGGGCCAGCGGGAGTGCGATTACTGCAAGGAGTTCGTCGCCATCGACGCGTCGAAGTGCCGGCACTGCGGGTCGGAACTGGCGCCCGGGCACCTCCCGCCAGGCTGAGCGCGCCGCACCAACCGATCGCGCCACACCCGACCCGCCACATCCGTCGACCGGTCACCGCCGCCGCAAGGCCGCCGCATCCCAGCCTCATCTCACCGAGCGGGGCCGAACGTCACTGCACTGCGCCCGCGCGGTCAGTTCGCTCCGATGCCGGCGGGGCGGGCGGCACGGCCAAGGGTCCTGGCCACCGCGGGGAGGCGGCGGGCGAAGCGCACCATGGCCCGGTCGGTGAGGTTGAGCTCGGGCCGGGCTGCGGTTTCCTGGCCCTCCTCGAGTTCACCCGGGTCTCCGTCCAGCAGCGCCAGCGCCCATGAGCCC
Organism: Acidimicrobiia bacterium; assembly: GCA_031376015.1. Taxonomy (GTDB): domain Bacteria; phylum Actinomycetota; class Acidimicrobiia; order Acidimicrobiales; family JACDCH01; genus JANMIX01. Next base: position 435 of record JANMIX010000687.1, read on the forward strand.
GGCAGGCCCTTGAGCTCGTGCTCCCCCGCCTCACGAAAGGCGATCCCGGTGGGGCCGCACAGGGCCTTCACGCTTTCGGGACGAACCCCGGGGAGCGCCGGAGTCGGCGCCCGCCTGCTGCCGTCGCCATGGTCGGAACCAAGTTCGGCCTCGACTCGGTCACACCGGTGCCGTAGAGGACATCTCCGGCGATCCGGCGATCCGGCGATCCGGGCAGCCGGGCAGCCGGGCAGCCGGGCAGCCCAACCCGGCGGCACAGCGGCCGGCACGAACGACAGGAGCACAACTTGGATCGACTCAACTACATCGAGGCACGCCTCGACCATTACACGATCGAGCAGTGCGGAGCGGCGTCGAGCGTGATCCCCCGGCCGCTGTGGGAGCAGATGCGGGCGAATCGGGAGTTGGGCCGCTATGCCAGCATCGGGCTGTCCTGGCCATTCCCCTACGACGAGCCTCCGGCCATCGTGCCGTACTGCCCGGAGCTTCTGCGGGAGACGGCCGAGCACCTCGACGAGGAAGAGTTCGACGCCTTCCTGCTCAGCATCGAGTTCCTCACCGCCAAGCAACTGTCCCGCTGGGGGGAGCGGCCGGTGGAGGAAGCGCAGGTCCTGGCCGAGGAGGACCTGCGGGTCAACGGACCCGACAACTTCGCCCTCCTCAACGGTGCCCGGATGGCCATGGAGGCCACGACCTACCTGCGGGACCTCGTCCTCTGAGGGCACCGGGGCCGAGTCAGCGGACGATGTAGCGGGCGCGACGGTCGAGGATCGAGCGGCGGCGGATCGAGACCAGGTAGTCGGGCGAGCCGAGACTGGGGTCGCCACCCGTGAGGGGGAACCCGCCGGCGCTCATCAGGGTCCGGGCGCGGTCGGTCACGCCGCCCGACTGCAGCCCGAAGTGCGCCAGGAACGCCTTCTGGGTGAGCCCGCCACGGCGCTGGTCGAACAGGTCGTTGGCCTTGCCGACCGACCAGCAAATGGCCGCCGCCGCGGTGTCGGAACGGCCCCGCCGACGCAAGACCTCGGGGCTGTTGACCGCGATGCGGGCCAGGACCCGCCTGTTGGCGGTGCGGTACTCGGTGTTGAGCATGGCGTCGCAGCATGCGTCGCAGATGGCGAGCACCTCGCCGACCCGGCCGTGGATGTCCTTTGCGATCCCTGCCCAGTTGAAGGGTTCATCGGGCAGTGGACGGTCGTCGAGCGCATCCAGCGCCTCGGCACCTCCAACGGCTCGCTCCAGATAGCCCAGCATCAGAGCCTGGATGTCGGTCCCATCCCGGTAACCAGCGAGCTCGTTCAGCCGGGCGAACCCGGCGCGCCGTAACTCGGCGCGCTCCAGCCGAGCGCACTCGTCGCAACCGTCGTGGTAGTCATCGTCGTCGTAGTCGTCGAAGTCGTCGTAGTCGTCGAAGTCGGCGTCGTCGTCGTCGAAGTCGTCGAACTCGGGGATGACCCACGGGCCGTCGGGGTCGAGGGCGCCCATCGCAGCGAGCAGCGCGGCGGGGCCCTGGGGACGGGGTGAGCGGACGATGGCCTGGTACTCGGGCGCCCAGTGCTCCACGGCGCCGATGGTCTCCTCGGTGAGGTGCGCCGGCACGCCACGCTCGGCGTGGCAGAACCACACGAAGGCGGCCAACAGGTCGGGGGCCTTGGACAGGTAGGCGGCGTCGGCGACGATCTTGCGGGGGATCCAGTCGGTGAGGAGAATCTCCACGGCGGTTGGGCTCCACCGCATCGGGTCGCCGGGCCCGTAGTCGCAGCCGAACCAGAGGAACGAGTCGAGCAGGCCGCGATGGTCGTCGGTGTCGAGACGGGCGCCGAAGCGTGAGGCGAAGAAACGCTGGGTGAGCGCGGCCCGATCGGCGTCGCTCCATTCGGGGCGCTGATACCCCTGCCCGCCGTCGGGGAGAAGCCGGACCATCCACTCGACCAGGGGCCGGCAGGCGGGCCAGGTGTCGGTTTCGAAGCGGGGATAGGTCATGGCGCCGCGGGAGATGGCGTCGGTGATCCGGACCTTGGCGTCGGCCGGGGGCACCGAGGCGAACGTGGTGTCGGGATCAGCGGCGCGCTGCCGCATGTAGCGGGTCACCTCGTCGAGGGATTCGGGGATGATGAACGCGTCCTTCACGAGGGTGCCCATGTTGTGGTCGATGTAGACGACCGCAGTGAGCGCTTCGCCGGTGGGGAGCCGTAGGCCGACAGTCACGTTGTCGCCGTCGCCCAGGAGGTGGACCATCTCGCCCGCACCGGAGGGTTCCGCGTGGCGGAGGCCGGCGAGCCAGGCCGGCAGCTTGTGGTCGCGGACTTCCACGATGCGCTCCAGCCGTCGCCGCTCCACTTGATCGGCGGTGAAGGCGGCCATCACGGCCAGCAGAGCGGAGGTCTCGGGCTGCTCGACGTCGATGAAGGTATGCAACAACTGGGTGCGCGACGGCCCCGCCGGCGTGCCTCGCCGGTCGCTGAACGGGTCTGCCTCCCGGGGGTCGACCGCGGCCAGCAGCGAACTGACGAGGGCCAGCAACGACAGCGGATGATCCTCCCGGAGCGCACTGCGGACGTCGCCCATGAGGTCGGGCTCCTCGTCGAAGCCTCCAAACGTCGAGGCGCCCTCCCACTGGCGGGGCCGAAAACCATCCGGCCGAGTGCCCTTGGGTGTAACCCGCCCACCCTTGCGGTGCCGTCCCTTCTTCGCCATTCGCGCAGACTACGTCGACAGGTGTGGCGGTCGGGACCAGCGCGCGCGCCGGAGGAGTCGCGGTCGGGGTGGTGGATCGAGGCACTGACGTCTTGTGACGTTGGGCCCTACGAGGCGGGTCGCTACTCCTTCATAATGGCGAGGTGACGCGTCGAGCGCTGTATTGGATAGCCGTGGCCGGGCTGCTGGTGGCCTGCGGTGGAACCTCGAAGCCTGCGTCCACGACCTCGACGTCGACAACGACGTCGTCATCGACCTCGTCCACGACCTCGACGACGGTCGGTGCGACCACCAGAGTGAAGGTGTACTTCTTGCGCGACGAGAAGGTGGGCCCCGTGGGTCGAACCGTGCAGACGAGCTCACCGGCAAAGGCGGCCATGGACGCGCTGGTCGCAGGTCCCACCACGGCCGACAAGGCTGCGCACCTGGACACGGTGATCCCGGCAGGCACGGTCGTGAACGGCGTCACGATCGCCGGTGGCGTCGCGACCGTCGACCTGTCGGGATTCTTCGGCAGCGGAGGCGGCAGCGTGTCGATGCAGGGCCGGGTTGCCCAGGTCGTCTACACGTTGACCCAGTTCCCGTCGGTGACGGGCGTGAACTTCAAGCTGGACGGCCAGCCGATCACCACACTGGGCGGCGAGGGTGTGGTGCTCGACCATCCCCAGACCCGTGCCGACTGGGAGCCGTTCACTCCGATCATCCTGGTGGAGTCACCTTTGCCGGGTGACTCGGTGTCGAGCCCATTCCACGTCACGGGCACGTCCAACACGTTCGAGGCGACGCTGCAGGTCCGCCTCACCGATGTGTCCGGAACGAAGGTCTTCGAACATGTCGGTACGGCGACCTCGGGTACCGGAACCCGTGGAACCTACGACGTGCCGGTCACCTTCACGGGTGCGAAACCCGGCATCGGCACGTTGCGGGTCTTCGAGTTCTCCGCCAAAGACGGCAGCGAGGTCAACGTCGTGGACATCCCCGTGCACCTGTAGCCCGAGCAGCGGCCGGTGCTGGCTGGGCCGCGAGGCCTCAGCGTCGTGCCGATGCGCGCGGCCACGGTCAGCATGACTCTCGTTGCGCCGGACGGAAGGGTCCAAGGCCCCGCTGCGGCGAGCGGCCCGGCTGGCGAGGGCTGGCCACGCGGCGGCGGTGGGAGCGACAATCGGCGATCGCTGACGGTCAGCTCGGCTCATCGAAAAGGGTGCCCGGTGTCGGACTGCCCGGTGTCGGACTGCCCGGTGTCGGACTGCCCGGTGTCGGACTGCCCGGTGTCGGACTGCCCGGTGTC
>JANMIX010000825.1:0-1657 GCA_031376015.1 Acidimicrobiia bacterium
TGTTGTGCGCCGAGCAGACCGGCACCCAGGTCAAAGTGGTGTTCCTCGCCGGCCTCGAAGCCGAAGGACTGCTCGCCGGGCTGGAATGGCGTCTCGACCGTCCCGACGACGTCGACTTGGACGAGCCCGCCGCCCCGATCCTGTTGGCCGTGTCGGACAACGGACCGGAGATGCGCTCCGCAGAGACCAGGGCGTTCATGGCGTTGCTGACCATCGGCCAACACTTCGGACGGCCCTACACCCCGACCGACCAGGCCTGGATCGAGACCCTATGGGGACACGTCAAAGCCGAACACCCGCACCTGACCACGATCACCGACCCCCAGGTCCTGGCCGCCGAACTGGAACGGGTCCGGCGCGACTACAACACGGTCCGCCTCCACGAGGGCATCGGCTACGTCACCCCCGACGACGAACACACCGGGCGCGGTGAGGTCATCCGTCAAGCCCGCCGCGACGGGCTCACCGCCGCCGACCAAGCCCGCCGAGCAGCCCACCGCCGGCGGCTACCGTGACCAGCGTGCGTAACGATACCGCGACGACCGTGTGTGGGCAGTGCGGAACCGGCTTCACCGCCGTTGGCCGCCAACACTGGTGCAGCGACGCCTGCCGGCAAGCCGCCTGGCGCCGCCGCCAGGCAGCACCCCGCCCGACCCTGCCCGCCAAGATCGACACCATCTACGAATGCCCGCTCTGCGAAACCCGCTACCTCGGCGAGCAACGCTGCCAGGAGTGCAACACGTGGTGCCGACGGCTCGGCCCCGGCGGAACCTGCCCCCACTGCAACGAGCTCGTTGCGGTCTCCGACCTCATCGCCGACAACCAGTTCGGCGTCACCCCACTACCCTCACCATGAACACCATCACCACCCAACCAACCAGCCCACGATGTGGCCTGAATCCCAACCGGATCTGTCGCGAAGAGTCAGACACACCTCACGGCTGATCTTGATCATCCCCGCGCTCATCTACACGGTCCTGATCGCGATCGCAGCCGGCTTCGCCATCATCCTCGCCGCGTTCGCCGTGCTCTTCACAGGACGCTGGCCGCAAGGCTTACGATCGTTCGTGCTCAACGCCGGCCGACTCACACTGCGAACCAGCGCATACGGCCGGCTGCTCACCGACACGTACCCGTCACTTGCGCTTCGCTGAGAACGTGCCGGATCGAACGAGGGGCGACGGTCTCGCCGAGACATGACCGCCCGAGACACCGAGAGATCTCGTGACGGACTGCGCGAGTTGCGCACATCCACCGGCGGAGCCAAGACGATCTGGCGGACCGCTCCGGTTTCTCCCGACAACCCGTCGACGGTTCGACCTGAGTGCCGCTCGCTTTCAAGATCGTCCACACCTTCCACCAACCCATTGATGCCATCTCCACCGAAACCCGAAACGGACCCTCAGCCATGACCCGCACCCCGCTCCCCATCCGCCTCGCCCCCATGTCGGTGATCGCAGTTCCTGGGCGACGTCACCTGGGTGCTACGCGGCGCAGAAACTGATTCGGTGACGTCGCGGCGTCGGCGAGGTGCGAGCGGCAACGCTTGGGCGAATCACAGGTGGCGGTCTGGGCGGAGTTGCAGGGCGGCTGGCAAACCACGGGCGCCGAAGATGCGTCTGGCCCCTGACCCTGATCCGAGTCGGCGGCGTGGTGG
>JANMIX010000703.1:0-10341 GCA_031376015.1 Acidimicrobiia bacterium
AGTTCGAAGCCACACGCCCGAAGCGCAGGCGAACGGGGCGACCTTCCCCGACAAGCATCGTCCACTCCCACCAACGATCACGTCAACCGACGAACCGCTTGACAGCCGATCCTCCATAGGGAATCAGGCGTCGACGACCGCGGCGGCCAGGTCCATGGCGTTGTGGGCGTGGTGCCCGACGTGGGAGCTGTTGGTGGAGCGGATCGACACGTCGTGGCCGACGGCCTTGGCCCGCAGCGCCCCGACGGTGCAGTTCTCCCGCCCACCCAGTGTCGTGAAGGGGTCGTAGGAGAAGTGGCGCATGGCGTTGGTGTGGCTGAGCCGGTCGACATCGGCGTCGGAGACCCCGCCCAGTTGCGCGGCGAGCGTCTCGGGCGCGGTGGGCCAGGTGGAGTCCGAGTGGGGGTAGTCGCACTCCCAGCACACGTTGTCCATGTTGAGGAACCCGCGGCTGGCCACACCGAAGTGATCGTCGATGAAGCATGTCAACACGTGCTCGTTGAAGACCTCGCTGGGGAGCCGGTCGCCGAAGTCCTGACCGGTCCAGGCGTGGTGGCGCTTGTAGTTGTAGTCAACCCGCTCGAGGAAATACGGAATCCAGCCGATGCCACCCTCGGACAGCGCCACCTTCAGGTGCGGGAACTTACGCAGCACCGGTGACCACACCAGGTCGGCGGCGGCCTGCACGATGTTCATGGGCGTGAGGGTGATGAGGCAGTCGATGGGCGCGTCGGGTGCGGTGATGACGAGCTGGGACGACGAGCCGATGTGCATGCACACCACCACGTTCGCGTCGCTACAGGCCTGCCAGAACGGATCCCAGTGGTCGCTGTGGATGCTGGGCCACCCGAGCTTGGAGGGGTTCTCCGAGAAGGTCACGGCGTGGGCACCCTTGGCCGCGGTGCGCCGGACCTCGGCTGCCAGCACCTCGGGGTCCCAGATGGCGGGGAGGCTGCAGGGGATGAAGCGGCCGGGGGCGCTGCCGCACCACTCGTCGATGTGCCAGTCGTTGTAGGCCTGCACCATGGCGAGGGCGACGTCCTTGTCCTCGGTGCGGGCGAACAACTGGCCGCAGAACTGCGGGAAGGAGGGGAAGCACAGCGAGCCCAGCACGCCGTTGGCATCCATGTCCTTGACCCGCTCGGCGATGTCGAAGCATCCCGGACGCAACTGTGACAACGAGGTGGGCTCGAGGCCGTACTCCTCGGGGGGCCGGCCGGCCACCGCGTTGAGGGCGACATTGCCGACCTCCTGGCCCTCGTAGCGCCAGGCGTCGGTGCCGTCGGGGCGGGTGATGAACTGCGGGGCCAGGTCGGCGTACTTGTTCGGCAGCCGATCCTTGAACAGATCGGGGGGCTCGACCACGTGGTCGTCCACGCTCACCAGCACCATGTCGTCGAGTTGCATTGCAGGACCCCCTTCGCCGCGGCCACGGCCGTTTCTGACAGTCACGTCATTCTGTCACCCGGGATCGAGGGCATGCCAGTGGATCGCCCGAGCTCCGTCCCGAGGCGGACCCTGCTTCCATCGAATCTGACAGCTGTGTCATCATTCGGCCATGGGCCTCGCACCGCACCTGGCCGGCCCGCACGACCCGCTGCCGGGGACCCCCGTGCGCGGTCCCGGCTGGTTCCGGCGCACCACCACGATCGATACCAGGCGTCCCGACGGGCTACAGGGTCCCTCGCACATCGATGCCCGCGGCCGCGATGCCATCCGCGCCGGGGACGTCTTCTCGACGGTGCGCGACCAGGCACTGCAGGCGATCGCCGAGCCATCGAGCGAGCTCGTCGCAGTGTCGGCCACCCCGGCGCTGACCGGCCTCGATCGCCTGGTCGGCGCGTCGCTGCGCAGCGGGTTCCGCCGGGTCTTGCGCGAGCAACTCGGTGAGACCCTCACAGGCTCCTTGGCCGGACTGCTCCTCGACGATCTGACGGGGGCCAACCTGGTGGGCGGCTATGCCGGCCAGATCGGCGACGGCGAGCGGATGGAGGCCGCCATGCGCGCGGCCGGCAACCTGATGCTGGCGCAAGCCGGTGTGTGCTCGGGGTGGGCCGAGGACGGCTCCATCATGGTGACCCTGCGCCGCGAGGGAGTGGTGCCCACGCCGGTGGGGCCGCCTGCACCGGCACTGGTGCCCGACGAAGACCAAACGGCATGGCACACCATGGCGCCCCTTGGTCCCCACGACATGCGCCGCGCTCGCCGCATCGACGTGGGGCCGGTCGGGGCGGACGGCCTGCGGCCCTTCGAGACCCACTTCCGCGACAGCCATTACAGCGCGGACCGGGGCGAGACGGTGTTGCACGAGTACACCGTGCACGGCACCTTCGATCCGGTGGCGCGGATCCTGGTGGACGTGATGGCCGAGGCGCGGGTCCTGCCCTGGTTGGAGTGTCCCGAGGCCCTGGCCAGCGCGGGGCGGTTGGCCGGCACCCCGTTGGGTGACCTGCGCAATCGCGTTCGGCAGGACCTCCACGGGGTGGGCACCTGCACCCACCTCAACGACACCCTGCGCTCACTCGCCGATCTGGGGGAACTGGGCCTCTCGACGTAGTTTGTCGGCATGGTGCGCACCGTCGATGCCTCCACGCCGGTCACGACCGCTGATCGATGGCTTCGCGCCGCCGGCGGGTTCTTCGCGTTGGTGGTGGTGCTGCACAACGGCGACCACCTCCGCCGCGGCGCCGACGCGATCAGCCTCGACGTGTTCGCCCTCGGCACGGCCGGCGTGGTGCTGGAAGTGCTCGTGGTGGTCCTCATCTTCCAGCGCCACCGTTGGGCGCCCCTCGCCTCCTTCGCCGCCGGCCTCACCCTGGCCCTGGGGTACGTGATGGTGCACTTCCTGCCCGAGCGGGCGTGGCTCAGCGACTCGTTCTCCAGTGCCACCGGGGTGTGCCCGTTGTCGTGGGCCGCGGCATCACTGGAGGTGGTGGCTGCGCTCGCCCTGGCCGCGGCCGGCTGGATGGCGCTGTCCGAGCGGGGCGGGCTGGCGTCCGCGGCCCAGCCCGAACCGCGCCAGTTGCGAACGCTCGACGCCCTCCGTCACCCGGTGGCCCTGACCTTCACGCTGAGCCAGGTCTTCACGGTGGCCGCATCCTTCGCCCAGCGCTGACCGGCCATCCGGTCCCCCCGACAAGGCCCCGCTGTCGACCATCTCGGGCAGACTGGGTCTGTGAACTCACCGGTGGGGGCCTCGGGCGAGACGCCCATTCGAAATCGCGACGTGCTGGTGTTCATCCTCACGCGGCATCGAATTGTGACTGCGCTCTCGGTCTTCCTGTGCGGGCTCGTGATCACTCTTGTCGTATGGAACTCGCACGTCGACAAGGTGCGCGCGGACCCGACGCGATGCAACGATCGGCCGGGGTACGTGACCTCCGTGAGTGTCGGCGGATGGAACAACGCGGACGAGTGCATGTACCACCGAATCGACACCGGCGAGTCGCTCTCCTTCGGGGACGGCACCCCGTACGCCCGGCCAATCGACATCCCGCCATTCGGCCCCACGCTGTGGACGGGGACCGTCTTGAGCGCGCTGACGGCGGCGGGCAGTTACCTCGCCTTGCGTCGGCACCGCTCGCGATACCTGGAAGCCGATCTTCACTGGTCTCCCGGCTTCGACCCCTTCGTCGAGGTCGACTGAGCGACGCTGCCGACAGTGGGCCGCGTCAGACAGGCTCGACGTCGTAGGTGTGACCGGCTTTGCGGAGCCGGTCGATGAGGGCGGTGCCCATGGCGGTGGCGGGCGTGAGCACACCGGCGCGGTCGGGCAACTGGTCCCGATCGTTCACCAGGCACAGCGCGCTCTCGCTCAGCATCACCGCGGTGGCGGCGTAGCCGGGGTCGCCCTGGGCGGCGATGTGGCACACATAGCGCCGGCCCGACGACGTGCGCGTGTGCACGTCGATGGCGAAATGGCCCTTGGCCCGCGCCTTCTCGCTGGGGCCTTCGCCGGGATCGGGCAGGACCCGGTCGAGCACGGCGCGGGTGGGGCGGAATCCCATCGCCGGGAGGGCGGTGTTCACCACGCCGGCCAGACCCCATGCCTTCAGACGACCGGCGGCGCCCTCTCCCATGGCCATGGCCTCCCGGTAGCGGAACCGCCGGCCGTAGGCCCACTCCTGCAGCGCATTGCTCCTGCGCACGATGCGCGTGTTGAAGGTCTCCATCACGAAGGGGCCCAGCCAGGAGCCCACGGCCGAGTCGTAGACCGGCCGGCGCAGATCGTCCTCGTTGCCGAGATCGGGTTCGGCAGCACGGTCGGGGCTGAGTGCGTACGGGTCGGCCGCCAGTTTGGCCAGCGACGGGTCGGCCTTGAAGTCGTCGACCATGCCCTTCATGGAGGCGATGGTTCCCCCGCTGGCCCCGCCTCGCATCGCCCGCACGACGAGGGTCGTGTCCTCCAGGTCACCGGCACCGTCGGCAGCGGCGGCCTCGTGCAGCAGGAGCGAACCGAGGTCGGAGGGGATGGAGTCGAAGCCGCACGAGTTCACGATGCGGGCGCCGTTGGCCTTGGCCGTGTCGTGGTAGCGGTCGATGGCCTCGCGTATGAACAGGACCTCGCCGGTGAGGTCGACGTAGTCGGTGCCGGCGTTGGCGCACGCCTCGACCACTGGCAGCCCGTACCGGCGGTAGGGCCCCACGGTGGTGATGACCACCCGGGCCCGGCGAGCCATCTCCGCCAGCGCGGCCCCGTCGCCGGAGTCGGCGACGATCAGCGGCCAGTCCTCGGCCCGTCCACCGACCTGGGCCCGCACGGTCTCGAGCTTGGTCCGGTTGCGGCCGGCCAGCGCCACGCGCAGGTTGTCGGACGCGGAGCGCGCCAGGTACTCGGCGGTGAGGACGCCCACGAAACCGGTGGCGCCGAACAGGACGATGTCGAACTCGCGCTCGTTGCTCATGGACGGACGCTACCCAGGACGGTCCGCCCTCGCATGAAGGACGTCCCGCCTTCGGTGCTGGCGCCGCGGTCGCCCCCCTCAGCGGCCGTAGTCGGTGGAGGCGGCGAGATCGGCGGCGCCCTGCATCAGTTCGAGGACGATGGGCCCGAAGGCATTGAGCTTCTCGTCGGAGCCCGCCCGCTGGAAGCCCTGTTCGAGCACCACCGCCAGCTTCCACTTGGCCAGGACGACGTAGTAGTCGATGTCGTCGACCTGGCGACCGGACACGGCGGCGTAGTGGGCCAGCACCTCTTCACGTGTGGGCATGCCGTTCATGTCCACGTAGCCCGCCGCGGTGCCGGCGGCGAGGTCTGCATCGCTCGGCCACGACTGCACCACCCACGCCAGGTCGAGCTTGGGGTCGCCCACGGTCCCCATCTCCCAATCCACGATGGCCGCCAGTCGGGCCGGCTCGCCGTGGCGGAACATCACGTTGGCGAACTGGTAGTCGCCGTGCATGAGGCCGGGGATGAAATCGATCGGACGGTGCGAACGGAGCCACGCCGCGGCCTCCTCGAAACCGGGGAGTTCGCGCCCCTTGATGCGCTCGAGGAACGTGGTCCAGCGGTCGACCTGGCGCTCGTGGAATCCGTCGGGGCGGCCCAGATCCTCGAGACCCTTGGCCTGCCAGTCGACGTTGCCCAGCAGGGCGATGCCTTCCACCAGTTGGAGCGCGAGTTCCCGCCGGGCGTCGAGATCGGTGTCGAAGGGCGCCGGCCACTTCTTGTCGGTGAGTCCCATGGGAGACCACCCGTCGACGAAGCCCATCAGGTAGAAGCTGCGACCGAGGACGGACTGGTCCGAACACATGCCGATGGCCGGGGTGCAGGGCACCTCCGTGCCATCGAGCGCTTCGATGATTCGCCATTCCCGCAGGATCCCGTCGTCGCGCCCGGCCGGGGCCGACGGCGGTGGGATACGCAACGCGGCGTGGAGGTCACCGCGGCGCACCTCGAAGATCTCGTTCTGGGAACCGCCGGAGACCTGGTCGACGTCGACCGGTTCACCCCTGTCGCCGAGGGCGTTGTCATCCATCCACGTCGTCAGTCGCTCGATGTCGATCACAGGTTGACCACTTTCCTATGGAGCACGGCCCGGGTGGCCATCGGGCGGAGCCGGTCATCCGCCCCAGAACGCCCGTGCGTTTTCGCCAGAATACGATTCTCCGATGACCCCGGTGCACCGAACTGCTCCCGCCCTCGCACTGGCGCACGAGGCGTGAGAGCCGCCGACCAATTTCACGTCGGGATCGTGGTCGAGGATCTCGATGCGTCGCTCGAACAGCTGAGCATCCTGTTCGGCTACGAGTGGGGCGCGGAGATGCGCACCGAGACACAAGTCGAACTCCCCGACGGCGAGATGATGGTCGAGGTCCGCTTCCGCTACTCCCGCGACACGCCTCGTGTGGAGTTGATCCAGGCGCGGCCGGGAACGCTGTGGACGCCGGTCGCGAATTCCGGGATCCACCATCTCGGCTACTGGTCCGACGACGTCGCCGCCGACGGCGCCGAACTGGAGCAAGCCGGCTACGCCTTCGAGGCCGCCGGGAGCGATGGCCGGGGAGCCCGGCTATGGACCTACCACCGCAGCGAACGCGGCCCCAGGATCGAGCTTCTCAGCCGTGCGCTCGAACCGTTGCTGTCACCATTGTGGGAGGCGCCCGCCCCCTGAGGAGGCCATTGGCCCGACGCTCGCCCGCCGGCGCTGCCGCGTCCTGTGGCGGCGTGTCCCGCGCAACCGGAAGCACGGCTCGCGACACGGGTGAACGCTGCTCTTGCTCACGAGAACGGAGATTCCGCCGGGGCGGACCGGGGTCGGTACGCTCTTCCAGCAACGGTGTCGGTCTCGAATCACGGGAAGGCGGCCTGCCGATGGGTACGGAAACGAACGAGAAGCTCGGCGTAGCGCTGCAGGTTGCGCCCATCGCCGGTGCCCTCGGCGCCGAGATCGGCGGGGTCGATCTGGCCACGGCCGTCGATGACGACACCATCGCCGCCATCCGCCGGGCCTGGCTCGACCAGAAGGTGGTGTTCTTCCGGGACCAGCAACTGACCCCCGAGCAGTTCCTGGCCTTCGCCCGCCGTATGGGCGATCTGGCCCGCTACCCGTTCGTGCCCGGCCTCGACGAGCATCCCGAGATCATCGCCGTCACCAAGCTGCCCGAGGAGCGCACCAACTTCGGTGGGATCTGGCATTCCGACACCGCGTACCTCGAGGAGCCCCCGATGGCCACGATGCTCCTCGCCCGCGAGGTCCCACCGGCGGGCGGCGACACGCTCTTCGCCGACATGTACGCCGCCTTTGCCGCGCTGTCGCCGGCGATGCAGCAGCTACTCGAGCCGCTCCGGGCCGTCAACAGCTCGGCCCTGGCCGATGTGAGCAAGACCCGGGAGGATCGCATCCGCGACACCGGCTCGCTCGAGGACCTGGCGGTCTACGAAGCGGTGCACCCCGTGGTGCGCACACACCCCGAGACCGGCCGCAAGGCGCTGTACGTGAACGTCGCCCACACCTCGAGGTTCGAGGGGATGACCGAGGAGGAGAGCCGGCCGCTGCTGCAGTTCCTCTTCCAGCACCAGGTCCGGCCCGAGTTCACCTGCCGGTTCCGTTGGGAAGTCGGCTCCCTCGCGCTGTGGGACAACCGCTGCGTCCAGCACAATCCGGTGAACGACTACCACGGCTTCAGACGCGTGATGCACCGGATCACCCTGGCCGGGGATCGACCCCGCTGACGGGACCGTTCAGAAGTGGTCGAGGAGATCGATCACCGTCTTGGCCTGCTGGCCGAGCATGACTCGCCCGACCACGCCCATGTGGGTGGACCAGTGCTGCTCGGCCGCGTCGACATCGCCCTCCTCGATGAGCGCGACCAGGCGTTCCTGTGAGCGCACCCCTCGCTGACGGGTTGCGGTCGACCCGTTGGCATCGGCCTGGCTCACGACCGTGACGGCACGGGCCACCACCTCATTGATCATCTCGGCGACGATGGCGAGCGTCTGGTTCCCGGCCATGGCCACCAGTTCTTCGTGGAACTGCGCGTTGGCACGGCCGAACGCCTCAGGGTCGTCGATGACGGCCACCTCGTCGGCGATCAACGCCCGTAGACGCTTGGCGGAGGCCCGACGGTTGCGAGCTGCGGTGATGAGCCGGACCGCGTTCGGCTCCAGGATGGTGCGGGCCTCGAAGACGTCGGCCAGTGACACGTTGCGGGATTGCAGCACCAACGCCGCCGTACGAGCGGTCAGCCGTTGATCGGGTCGGTGGACGACCACGCCTCCCTGGACGCCGCGGATGACCGAGATCAGGCCTTCCGTCTCGAGGATCCGCAGCGCTTCCCGCAACGAGGGCCGCGACACGCCGAAGCGCTCGATGAGGTCGGGCTCGTGGCCGAGGGAGTCGCCCTCGTCGAGCTCGCCGGAGATGATCAGCCGTCGCAGCTCGTCGGCGATCAGCTGCGGTTTCTCACGCGGCCGGGAGCGGGCACCGCGCCGCGGCGCCGGTGTCTTCTCCTTCGTCATGCTCGCCCTTCGCCTGTCCATCCCACCGAGGAGACCGTACCGCCGGCCGGCTCCGGCGCCGCGTATCGCCTCACGTGTCGCTGCCCGTCCCTACGAGGATGGCGATCGGTCACGCAACACCTCGCCGTAGGGGCGGTCGCGATCCGGTGCGGGCTCCCTGGGCAGCCCGAGGGTCCGTTCGGAAACGATGTTGCGCTGGATCTCGTCGGAGCCGCCGTAGATCGAAGTCGCCGGCGAGAACACCATCGCCTTGGTGAAGGTGCCCCCGGCGATGGCATCGCCATGGTCGAGCGTGGCGTGCGCGCCCGCGACCGCGGCGCCGAGGCCGGCCGCCCGCTTGACGATGCGGGACTGGGTCAGCTTGCCGATGCTGGCCACCGCCTGGCCCCCACCGCGCTTGGCCTCTGCCTTGCCCCGCTGGGCGTTCCACAGGCCGGTCTGCACGTCGGTGTAGAGCCGGGCCAACTCCTGGCGGATCACCGGGTCCGCCGATCGACCGCGCGCCGCCGCCAATTCGGCGACATCGGAGAATCCCAGTGTCAGCTGGGCGTTGTCTGGTTGGTCCCGCGCCGCGTCGCCGGCGCGCCGGCCCAACATGGCGCCCTTGGGTCCCGGGAACGGGAATCCCGCCATGCCGCCGCCGGCCCCGATGCCGGTACGTTCGAAATGCAGCGTTGTCTGCGTGACCGTCCAGCCGTTGCCGGCGCCACCGAGCAGATCGGCATCATCGACCACCGCCTCGTCGAGGAACACCTCGTTGAAGACGGCATCACCGGTCATCTCCCGCAACGGCCGGATGGTGACACCGGGCTTGTCGAGCTTGAGGGCGAACCAGGAGATGCCCTTGTGCTTGGGCACATCGAAGTCGGTGCGGGCCAGCAGCATCCCGTAGTCGCACCACATCGCCTGCGACGACCACACCTTCTGCCCGCTGATGAGCCAACGGTCCCCGTCACGCACTGCCCGGGTGCTCAGCCCGGCCAGATCGGAGCCGGCCCCCGGCTCGCTGAACAGCTGGCACCAGCCGAGCTGGCCTTCGAGGATCGGGGGGACGTGCCGGGCGATCTGATCGGGGGTGCCGTGGGTGAGGATCGTCGGGGCCGCCATGAGCAGACCGAGACCGCCGGGCGGCCGCAGGGCACCGAAATCGACGAAGCACTTGCGGACGAGAGCCTGGGAACGCGGCGACAACCCGCGCCCACCCTGTTCGGGAGTGAAGTGCGGTGCGGTCCACCCGGCGGCGGCCACCGCCTTCCACCAGGCATCGACCGTCAGCTCGGGGTTCCAGTTCTCCTCGAGCCACGACTCCACTTCGGCCCACAGCGCGGCCTGCGAGCGGGGCTCCTCGGTCACGCCGCCGAGCCGAGGAGCTCGAGGCAGTTGTCACGCATGATGCGCTGCACTGCCTTGTCGTCGAAACCGCCGAGTTCCTTGGTGAAGTCGAGCGGCGCGGCCACTCCTTCGCCGTGGGGCCAGTCGGAGCCGAACAGCACACGCTCCACCCCGATGAGCTCGGCCAGCGCCCCGAGGTCCTCCTCGAGATAGGGCGTCACCCACACGTGACGCCGCAACGTCTCCAGCGGATCCTCCTTGAACACCCAAGGCGTCTGGTTGGCCTGCTTGCGGAGGTGCTTGGCCAGCACGTGCAGCCAGTCCGACCCGTTCTCGATGCTCGCCACCCGCAACTGCGGGTGACGCTTGAACACCCCATGCACGAGTATCGAGGCCACCGTGTCCTGGATGGCCCGGTCCGACACCATCACCTGTGCGAAGGCGTCGCTGTTGCCGAACCCGAACTCGTCCCGGCCGCCCCAGGCGCCGGCGAAACGCCGCTGGTAGCCGCTGTCGCCCAGGTGGAACGCCACCGGGATCGACGCCTC
>JANMIX010000708.1:0-4215 GCA_031376015.1 Acidimicrobiia bacterium
GACGGCGCGACGGTGGGCGCCCAGGTCCAGGCTCTGTTCGACCGTACGCCCTTCTACATCAACGTCGAGTTCGGCGACGCCCACCGGCGCCTCGGCGATGACCCGCCGGAACCGGGCTTCGGACCCCGCCAGTTCGGCGAGGGCGGCACGGGCGGCGCGGTTGGCGACCGCCACTCGGCGGGCGGCGTCGAGGCGAGCCAGGAGCCGGTCGATGTCGAAGGGCTTGGTGACCATGTCCTGGGCCCCCGCGCGCAACACCTCGAGCTCGGTGGCGCGGTCGCTGGCCCCGCTGAGCACCACCACCGGTACCCACTCGGTGGCCGGAGCGGCCTTGAGCCGCTCGAGGACCGACCGGCCGTCCTGTCCCGCCAGACCGAGGTCGAGAAGCACGACGTCGGGATCGGCCGCATCGAAGGCAGCCAATGCTTCGGGCACGGTGCCGGCAGTCGTCACGGCCCAGCCGGCCGAGAGACCGATGGCGGCCACGAGGTCGCGTAGATCGGGGTCATCGTCGATGACCAACAGCGATGCCATCCCTGGCCGCGCGCCCGTAGAAGCAGGGCGTGCCTTCACGTCCTCCACGGCCCTACGTATCGGCCTCGGAGGGACGAAGGTGAGCAGATTCGACATAGCTCGGTATCAGTAGTCCGTCCATCCCCTCTGGTGGGAGGTCGCTGCGCTCCATTGGGCGGACGGGAGCGGCAGGACGGGGTGGGGCCGGCGGGGCCCCACCCACTCCCCGACGAGGAGGCCCCGATGTTGGCGACGCTCGAACGTCACACCCCACCCCCGGAGCACCAGGGACGGCTGATGGATGTCTCGGTGCTACGGCTGCGGTGGGGCCGGGACACGGTCGATGACCCCGCCTGGCGCGAAGGCTTCGAGGCGGAGGTCGCCCGGGTGAGGGCGATCGTGTCGGCGGTCGCCGCAGACACGGGTGGCTGGCTGCCGCCCGACACCCCCCAGCTCCTCGTGGTGTTTGCCGGCGACGAATGCCCCGCGAACGACGCGGTGCGCGCCTGCCGAGCGTCGCTGGCCATTGTCGAGAAGTTGCACGAACCCGGGCACCGCGGTGCGCGGCCGGGCGTCGGCGTGAACACCGGGTTGGCCTTCTTGTGCGGCTGGCGGTTCTCGCCCAGCGATCTCCACTGCCGCCGCGGCCGGACCCGACCGCTCGTCGGCGACGCCGTACGGGTGGCGGACCGGCTGGCGGGACACGCACCCGAAGGCATGGTCGTGATCGGTGACGCCACGCGGCAGGCGGGTCGTGGCCTCCTGCTCACCGAAGGAGCTGGCGTGGTTGCAACCGGGGATCGGGGCCGCCTGGTGCCGGCGCACCTTCTGCTCGGCGTCGCGCCGGCACGGTGAGAGGGGATCTCAGACCGCTTCGTCACCGCCGAGGAGGCCGGGGGCCTCATTGCCCCAGTGGTCGAGGAAGGTGACGCCCGCCAATGGCCGCCGGCGAACCGGGCCATGACGGCCCCGAGGCCAGCCCACCACCACGTGCCCGGCCAGCATCCAGTCCTCCGGCACCCCCACCGCATCCCGGAGCAAGGCCTCGCCCCCATAGGACGCCCAACTGGTGAGGCAGGCCCCCAGACCCTGGGCCCGCGCGGCGAGCAGGAAGTTCTGCATGGCCGGGAAGATGGAGCCGCCCAGCAGCAAGTCCGACGCCGAGGGGAACCGTTGCTGGGTGAACAGCACCGAGGTGAACTCCCCCGCCCGGTCGTGCAACTCGTAGGTGGCGCGGTTCGTGCGCGCCGCGCGGCTGTGGTCGTCGTCGGCGGGACGTGACATCCCGTACACCGGCTCGATCACCTGCAGGGCCTGAGCGGCGGCGGCGGCCACGACGGCCCGCACCTCGGGTGATCGCAGGACGATGAATCGCCAGGCCTGGGCGTTGGCCCCCGACGGCGCCCACACGGCGGCCTGGAGGCATCGGGTGAGGGCAGCGTCGTCGACCGGTTCGTCGGTGAAGCGACGGATCGTGCGCGCCGTCGCCATCACGTCCCAGACGTCGCTACTCGGCTCAGTCATGTCGGATCTCCCCAGGGCCTCGGTGGCGAACCAAAGTAGGCCGCAGCGCGCGCCCGGGGATCAGCCGGTGCACCGTGGGGCGGGCGATGCCGGTTCACTCCCTTGAGTAGGGTCGATCGGTGACGACGATCAGGGTGGCCTTGGCCGAGGACAACGCCCTATTGCGCGAGGGCCTCGCCCGCCTCATCGCCAGCGAGGACGGCTTGGAGTTGATCGGCACGGCGCTCGACCTACCCGGACTGCTGACCCTGGTCACCCAAGGCCGCCCCGACGTGGTCGTCACCGACATCAGGATGCCGCCCACCGGAACCGACGAGGGCATCCGCGCGGCGGCGGAGATCAGGATCACCCACCCGTCGGTCGGCGTCGTGGTGTTGAGCCAGTACGTCGATCCGCTCTACGCGCTGGCCCTGCTCTCGGAAGGCTCGGCGGGACGTGCCTATCTCCTGAAGGAACGTGTCGCCAGCATCGACGACCTGGCCCGAGCCATCCGGGAGGTGGCGTCGGGCGGATCGGTGATCGACCCTGCAGTGGTGGAGGTGCTCGTCGCCGCCAATGTGCGCAAGCCGGCATCCGACCTCGATCGCCTCACCGCACGGGAGACAGAGATCCTCTCCGAGATGGCCCAGGGAAAATCCAACGCGGCGATCGCGGCCACCCTGATCGTGTCCGAACGAGCCGTCGAGAAGCACTCCAACTCGATCTTCGCCAAGCTCGGCCTCTCCGAGGAGCGCGACGTGAACCGGCGGGTGAAAGCCGTGCTGCGCTTCCTGAGCGAGCGGGCCACGTGAAGTACCTCTCGGATCCCCGGTTGATTGAGGGGCCACCGAAGAAGCGACACGTGGTAGCACCCTGGCCCGCACCGGGCCGGCCGGTGAGGATGGTTCCGTGACCGTCGCTGTCGTGGTCGTCGACGATCAACTCCCTTTTCGGCTCGCGGCGCGGGCGGTGCTGAAACGAACCGACGGGTTCGAACTCGTCGGCGAGGCCTCCACCGGCGAAGAAGCCGTCGACAAGGTCGCCGAACTGCACCCCGCATTGGTCTTGATGGACATCAACATGCCCGGGATCAGCGGCATCGAAGCCACGAGGCGGATCATGGCGAGCGCACCCGAGACCACCGTGTTCCTCTGTTCGACCTACGAACTCAGCGAACTTCCCGCCGACGCCCTTCAGAGCGGCGCAGCGGCGTATGTGAACAAGGAGGAGTTGGGGCCCGACGTGCTCATCCGTCTGTGGGAGAGCCGCTGACTCGGTTTGGCCCCGCCGACTCGAGCGCCGCCGGCGGGAGTACGGGAACCGACCCCTGCACCGTGGCGCCCCGTCCCGGCTCGGAGTCCCAACGCACGGTGCCACCGATGGCACCGAGACGGTCGCTCATGTTCATGTACCCGTGGCCGCGTCGAGCCGCCACCGGATCGAAACCCGGGCCGTCGTCGACCACGGTGAACAACAGCCCCCCGGACTCCTCCCACAGCCGCAGACACACCGTCGCGCCCGGGGCGTGCTTCGCCGCATTCTGCAGCGCCTCGACGCAGCAGAAGTACACGGCCGCTTCCACTTCGATCCCATAACGGCCGAGACCGTCGGCCACGACCTCGACGGCCAGGGGACTGCGAAGGGCTGCTCCCCGGAGTGCCTCCACCACCCCTCGATCGAGCAGAAGCGGTGGATAGATGCCGTGCGCCAGGTCGCGGAGTTCCTGGATCGTCTCCTTCACGTCGGTGGCCAGCGCCACCAACATCTCCACCGCGGCGTCGGGGTCATCGCCGATCATGTCGCGCGCCAGACGGAGGTTCACTGCCAGTGCCACGAGGTGTTGTTGGGCACCGTCATGGAGGTTTCGCTCGATCTTGCGCCGCTCGGCGTCTCCAGTGGCGACGATCCGGGCCCGCGAGGCCCGCAACTCCTCGGCTTGTCGTCGTACCTCGTCGAGGCTGGCTTGCAGCGCGGAATCGAGTTGGACGTTGTGCAACGCCAACCCCACCTGGCGGGCGAGCTCCGTCAGTACCCGATCGTCCACCTCGGTGAAAGCATCACCCCCGGCGGCGCGCTCCACGACGATCACTCCAAGGAGATCACCGGAGTGGGTGATCGGCGACACTCGCATGGATGTCCCGGCGCGACCGTCGAGCAGTGCCGGCAGCCACACCGACACCCAGGCATTGCCTGAGACCC
>JANMIX010000795.1:0-2774 GCA_031376015.1 Acidimicrobiia bacterium
GATGCGCGAGGAACTGCTCAACCCCGAACCGGTCCCCGGTGAGGAACTGGTCGACGACCCCGGCCTGCGGCCGCGGCACCTCGAGGAGTTCGTCGGTCAGAGCGAGCTGAAGGAGCACCTGTCGATCATCCTGGAGGCGGCCCGCCGCCGCGGCCAGGCCGCCGACCATCTGCTCTTCGCCGGTCCTCCGGGGCTGGGCAAGACCACGCTGTCGGGCATCGTGGCGGCCGAGATGGGCACACGCCTGCATCCCACCTCCGGTCCCGCCATCGAACGGGCCGGTGACCTGGCCGCGGTGCTGACCAACCTCGAGGAGGGCGACGTGCTCTTCATCGACGAGATCCACCGTCTGGCCCGAGCCGTGGAAGAAGTGCTCTACCCGGCCATGGAGGACTTCCAACTCGACATCGTGCTGGGCAAGGGCCCCGCCGCACGTTCGATCCGGCTGGATCTGCCCCGCTTCACCCTGGTGGGCGCCACTACTCGCACCGGGCTCATCACCGGTCCTCTACGCGACCGGTTCGGTCTGGTGGCCCGCCTCGACTACTACGAGCCCGACGACCTGCAACGGATCGTGGTGCGCGCCGCAGGGATCCTCGGTGTGCAGGCCGACGAGGCCGGCGCCCGCGAGATCGCCGGGCGCAGCCGGGGCACGCCTCGCATCGCCAACCGGCTGCTGCGACGGGTACGCGATTTCGCCGAGGTCCGCGGCGGCGGTGTGGTCGACGAGGCCACCTCGCGGGCCGGCCTGGCGGCCTTCGGAGTCGACGAGCGCGGCCTCGACAAGGTGGACCGCGCCGTGCTGTGGAACCTCTGCGAGCGCTTCGGTGGCGGGCCCGTCGGGCTCAAGACCCTCTCCATCAGCGTCGGCGAACCCGACGAGACGGTCGAGGATGTGTACGAGCCGTTCCTCATCCAGCAGGGCTTCCTGCAGCGCACCCACCGGGGCCGGGTGGCCACACCGGCGGCATGGGCGCACCTCGGTCTGCACCCCCCGGCCGCCGCCACCGGCGGCCTGTTCGGCTGAGTTCGATCCCTGCGGGCGGCGGGCGACGGCCTAGAGTCCGCGCCGACCGGGGGGTTGCGCCGCCCGGCCGTACCCGCCATGGACCTCGCCGATCTCGACTACGACCTGCCCGAGCAGGCCATCGCCCAGCACCCGATCGATCCCCGCGACGCGGCTCGCCTGCTCGTCGACCGGGGCCCCGGCAGCCCGCCGGAGCACTGCCACGTGCGGGATCTGGCCGGGCTGCTGCGTGCCGGCGACGTGCTCGTGCTCAACGACACCCGGGTGCGGCCGGCGCGGGTGCGCCTGCACAAGGAGTCAGGCGCCGAGGTGGAGTTGTTGCTGCTCGAACAGGACCACGCCGGCCGCTGGAACGCGCTGGTCCGGCCCAGCCGCAAGGTGAAGGCGGGCACGGTGCTGCTCGACAGCGAGGGTCGCCGATGTGCCGAGGTGGGCGAGGACCTGGGCGGTGGGGAACGGATCGTGGAGTTCCTGCCCGGGGTTGACCCCACCGAACTGGGCGAGGTGCCGTTGCCGCCCTATATCCACGAACACCTCGATGATCCCGAGCGGTACCAGACCGTGTATGCCCGCCGGCCCGCCAGTGCGGCGGCGCCCACTGCCGGCCTGCATCTCACCGATGAGGTGCTCGGTGCCTGCCGGGCCCGGGGCATCGAGATCGTGTCCATCGAACTGGTTGTGGGGCTCGATACCTTTCGACCCATCACCACCGTCAAGGTCGAAGACCACGTCATCCACTCGGAGCACTACATAGTGCCGCCGGCGGCGTGGGCGGCGGTGCAGGCGGCCGAGCGCGTCGAGGCGGTGGGCACGACGGTCGTGCGCGCCTTGGAGTCGGTGGCCGCCACCGGTGCCTTGGCCGGCCGAACCCGCCTGTTCATCACCCCGGGCTTCGATTGGAAGGTGGTCGGCGGCCTGCTCACCAACTTCCACGTGCCCCGCACCTCGTTGCTGGCCCTCGTCTCCGCCTTCGTCGGGCCGCGCTGGCGTGACCTGTACGCCACTGCGCTGGCCGAGGGCTACCGGTTCCTCTCCTTCGGCGACGCCATGCTCCTGGAGCGCCAGGATCTGGTCGATCCCGCGGAGTCGTGAGACCCCTACCGCTGTTGATCGAGGCCACCGACGGTGCGGCCCGGGCGGGGCGGGCGTTGACCGCCCACGGACCGTTCGAGACGCCTGCCTTCATGCCGGTGGGCACGCGGGGCGCGGTGCGCCACCTCGACGCGGGCGACCTGCGACGCATCGGTGCCCAGATGGTGCTGGCCAACACCTACCACCTGATGCTCAAACCCGGCGACGACACGGTCGCCGCCCTCGGCGGCCTGCACGGGTTCACCGGCTGGCACGGACCGATGCTCACCGATTCGGGCGGGTTCCAGGTGTTCTCCCTGCAACCAAAGGTCGACGACGACGGCGTCACCTTCAAGTCGACCTATGACGGCTCGACTCACCGACTCACCCCCGAGGGCGCCGTGCAGGTGCAGGAACGCCTCGGTGCCGACATCCAGATGGTCCTTGACGTCTGCCTGGCCCTACCGGCCACCGAGCCCGACCTGCGACAGGCCGTGGAACGAACCGCGGCGTGGGCGGCCCGGGCCCGGGCCACGCACCACCGCAGCGCCCAGAGCCTTTTCGGCATCGTGCAGGGCGGTATCTCGCCGGTACTGCGGACCGAATCCGCGCAGCGGACGGTGGCGACCGGCTTCGACGGCTATGCCGTGGGGGGCCTGTCGGTCGGGGAGAGCAG
>JANMIX010000799.1:0-7392 GCA_031376015.1 Acidimicrobiia bacterium
GACGGCGAAGAATGTGGGCGGGATGCAGCCAGACGTGTTCGTGGATCTCACCGCCGTCGATCACCACCTCACCCCCCTCCGGAGCCGGCGCAAGGAAGAACCAGGTGGCGTAGCGCCGGGGCGCGCCCGCCGGGGGGGTCCAGTGGGCGAAGGGCACCAGCAACGACTCGGTCACGAACAGGCCGGCCTCCTCCTCGGCTTCGCGCACCGCGGCTCGACGGGCGCCGTGCTCGCCCTCGCCGTCGCCGGGGTCGACCCGGCCACCGGGGAACACCCACATGCCGCCGAAGGCCAGCTTGGCGTTCTTGCGCAGCATCAAGGTCTCCAGACCCGAGGCGGCATCGCGCACCAGCACGACGGTCGCCGCCTGGATCGCGTCGCCGTCGCTCACCCGAAGAACACCTCCGCCACGCCGTAGAGGTCCTCGGCGATGAGCTTCAACTCGCCGGTGGCCGCCGACAGCGGCACCCGAACGATCTCGCCGTCGCGCAGCGCCACCATCGAACCGAAGGCACCCTCGTGCACCGCGTCGATGGCCGCCACCCCGAAGCGGGTCGACAGGACGCGGTCGAACGCGGTGGGGGTCCCGCCCCGCTGCACGTGACCCAACACGATGGCACGGGTCTCGTACCCCGTGCGCTCCTCGATCTCACGGGCGAGGGCGTCGCCGATGCCGCCGAGACGGGCGTGACCGAAGGCGTCCACCTCGCCGGAACCGATCACCTGGAAGGTGCCCTCCACCGGTGCCGCCCCTTCGGCCACCACCACGATCGATGCGTAGCGGCCCCTGGTCTCGTGGCGATGCCGCAGCACGTCGCAGACCTGCTCGATGTCGAAGGGCTTCTCGGGGACCAGCACCAGGCAGGCGCCTCCGGCGATGGCCGACCACAGAGCGATGTGGCCGGCGTGGCGGCCCATCACCTCCACGATCATCACCCGGTCATGCGACTCGGCGGTGGTGTGGAGACGGTCGATTGCGTCGACGCAGATCTGCACGGCGGTGTCGAAACCGAACGTCAACTCGGTGGCCGAAAGGTCGTTGTCGATGGTCTTGGGCACCCCGACGACCGCCACCCCCTCGTCGTGCAGTTTGGACGCGACGCCGAGCGTGTCCTCGCCCCCGATGGCGATGAGCGCGTCGATCCGCTCGGCCGCCAGCGTGGCCTTCACCCGGGCCACACCGTCGTCGGTCTTGTAGGGGTTGGTGCGAGAAGAGCCCAGGATCGTGCCGCCCCGGGGCAGGGTGCCCCGGAGGCGCTCCACATCCAGGGTCTCGAAGTCGCCTTCGACCACCCCCCGCCAGCCATCCCGGAACCCCACGAGCGTGTCCTGATAGCGCGTCTCGCCCTTGCGCACTGCGGCCCGCAGCACCGCATTGAGTCCGGGGCAGTCGCCCCCGCCGGTCAACAGTCCCACTCGCATCCATTGAGCCTCGCGCGAAACGGCCGGCCCCGGTGTCCGGGACCGGCCGCTTCCTGTGCTGCCGCCGCGTCGGGGTGGCTCGGGGTCAGGTGACCTGGATGGGGGTCCGCACCACGGTGGTCCCCGCGATCACCGGTGAAGTCATGGTCGAGACGACGATGGCGTTCCCCGGCCGGTTGCCCCGGTACGTCACGGTGTAGGTGTAGGACCCGCCCGGTGCCCCCGGCGTGCTGGACACCTGGTAGTCACCGCTGGGGAACGAGCCGAGGGTTTGACCGGCGGAGCCGTCGGCGTTCTCCACGCCCACCACCAGGCCGTAGCCGGACGGTGGTGCCGTCACGTTGCCGTAGGCCCACGACACGTCCTCGACCGAGCCCTCGCCGAGCCACACCTGGAACACCTCGGGCGTACCCGGGATCCCGTACGGCGCCACTTCCCACTGCAGCACGATCCAGGTGTTGGTGCCGTCAGTGAGTTCGGCGGCGCGGATGCCCGGGGCACCGGACCCGTCGAGATCACTCCAGAACGGGGCGATCACGTTGTTCGGCCGGTTTGGATCAGGCAACACCTGGGGCGGGCAGCATTGGTTGTCCTGCCCCGTCCCGCCTCCCATCACGAGGTAACCGTTCGAGTCGACACCCACCATCGTGTAGGGGTCGCTCGCATAGGTCACCGCGGGGATGTTGTAGTTGATGATCTGCTCGTCGCCGATCGGGTCAGCGGCCACGCCGAACAAGGCGAGATCCAAGAAACCTCCCGCCGGTGTTGTACCGGGGGCGAAGGACGGGTTTCCGGGATGGTGCCCGTTGAGGGAAACTCCGCTCACGCCCACCGAGTTCGGGCCGGTGGTGCTGGCACCGGAGGACGACACGAGGCCCAGGACGGTTCCGGCCGCCTTGGTGCTGAGATCGGCGACCGTGTCCACGTTGCTCTGGTTCTGGGCCGTGACCGTGCAGGTGGTGGTGCCCCCGGTGGGGACGGTGGTGTTGTCGCAGGCCTGGGCGAGCGTGACCGCACCCTGGGTCGGCACAAACGCCACCGGAAGATGGGAGGCAACGCCCGCGTTGGGGATCAGGCGGATCTCACCGAAGATCTGCGTGCCGGTTGCCGCGCTCGACTCGATGGCGATGGTGAGGTCCTGAGTGGCCCCCGGCGCCAGGGTGAACGAACTCGGAGTCACCTTGATCTTCGAGCCCGAGGGGACCGACGTCGCCACCTTCCACGTGCGGGTCGATGTGCCCGAGTTCGTCACCCGGCGGTGGGTGACCAGCCCCCCGGGCATGATCGGCGCGTCCACCGACGCGATGTTCAGGTCGACGGCATGGGCCGGGTCGCCGGTGAGGGCGTTGAAGTTGGCCAACGTCTCGTCCAGCGTCAGGGTGGCCTTGGACGCGGTGGTCAGGTCGACCCGGCCGGCACCGAAGTCAAACGGATCAGCCGGGGTCACCAGGTCTTCCTTGACCACGCTCTGCGTGGCCGTGGTCATGATGGCCGACTTGATCTGCATCGGGGTCCAACTGGGATGCAGAGCCCGCATCAGCAGGGCCGAGCCGGCGATGTGGGGGCTCGACATCGAGGTGCCGGCGATGGCCTGGAAGTACTGACCCGGCGGACCGGCGGCGACGTCATCGGGCACCGGCGTGTTACCCGCCAGCACCTGTACGCCCGGTGCGGTGATGTCGGGCTTCACGAAGTTGCCCAAAGGCCCCCGGGAACTGAACGCCGCCATCACATCGCCCTGTGCCGCCGTCTTGGCGCCCGCAGGGAAGCTGGCGAGGGCGTTGGGATGATTGGTCATGTACGCCAGAAAGGCGGTGCCGTCGGCAAGGTGCACCGCGGGCAGGAAATGATTGTCGGTCTCTGTGTCCTGCAGCGGGAGGTTGTACAGGATCATCGCCACCGCGCCGCCCTGCAGCACGTTGTAACCCTTCTGCACCCGGCCGATGCCGTTGCCGCGCTGGCAGGCGACGGCCTTGCCACTGACGGAGCCGGCCGGCAGGGCGGTCCCGCAGTACGCATCACCGAGTGCACCACCCATGACCACCGGCGCGGGCGTGCTGAGCCCGAGGGTCAACGAGGAGCCCGTGAACTGCACCGGACCGGAGCCGTCGTCGAGGGTGAGCGTGGTTTCGAAGGCGCGGGTCTGGGTGGACGCCGCCACCGTGGTGGTCCAAGGGCCGCCATGGTTGGCGGTACCGGCTGTCGGCCCCGAGTTGCCTGCCGATGCGGCAACGAACACGTTGGCCGCCACCGCGTCGAGGACCGCCAGTTCCACCGGATCGGTGGTGGGATCGGACCCACCGGAGATGGAGAAGTTGATCGCATCGACGCCATCGGTGATGGCCTGGCCGACCGCGGCGGCGGAGTCGCTGGAGAAACAGCCGTTGGTGCCACACACCTTGTATTCGATGACCTGGGCACCGGGGGCGACCCCACTGATGGGTCCGCGGTCGAGGCCGAAGATCGGCGCGTTACGGGCGTAGCCGCCGGCCGTGGTGGTGGTGGTGTGGGTGCAGTGCCCGTCGCTGTCGCGTGCGGTGGTCGCGAAGGTCTCCGTCCCGGGGAACAGGGAGTTGTACGTGGCGAGGAAGTTGTAGCCACCCACGACCTTGTTGTTGCACACGAAGGGGTCGTTGGCCGGCGTGACGGGGTTGTCGCCATAGTTGCAGCCGAAGGCGGAGCCGTCGGGGCGCGTGCGCGCCGGTGGCAGTGCCGACCGTGCGGGCAGCATCGGGTGTTCGGGCCACAGACCGGTGTCCAAGTCGGCGAAGAGCACGCCGGCACCGGAGTTCTCCGAGCCGCCAGTCTTGCTCCAGATGGCGGGGGCGCCGATGAACTGGGGGCCCTCGGGGATGGCGGTGGGCTTCTGCAGGCTGTCGGACTGCACGGCGACCACGCCCTTCAACCGGGCCACGTTCTTGGCCTGGTTGGCGGGCAACGTCACTTTCACGCCGCCATAGACGGTGCGCAGCGAACCGGTGATCCTCGCAGCGGGAACGGCACGGGCCAACGCCTTGGCGAAGGCGGCCTCCTGGGAGGCGAGGTAACCGTCGTAGCGCGACACCGCGGCCTTGTTGGCGGCGAGTTTGCGCCCGCTCGCTTGGGGACTGGTGGGGGCGTAACCCGGCACGCCACCGGCGTAGGCGGCCTCGGAGTCGACGTCGAGCTTCACCAGTACCGGCGCCTGCGCGGCGTCGGTGCGGGCAAGCAGCTTGGCGTCGGAGCGGGCGAGCAGGCTGCTCTGCGATTTGCCGCCCGTTGCCGAGCTCGCCACGTTGAGTGTCCGTACCAGCTTGAACTTGCTGGTGGCCACCGCGCCGTCACCAAAGGTTGCCAACGTCGCCAGCAGAATCGCCGCCGCGCCAACGACCGCCCCCCGCTTCAGGGATCGCCTCATCTTGCCTCCCGCTCTTGAGCCGGCCAACAACCGCCGGACTTCCTCCACCGATGTTCCCGATCGGGAACCGCCGTCACCCTAGGCGCGCGAATGGCACCGTGTGAATGGGTTCAGAAAATTCGCAGTCACCGGTCGAAAAGGTTGACGTAGGCGAAAAGTCCGGGGCTCCCGCCGGTGTGGACGAACACCACTGGCACACCGGGATCCACCCCTCCGGCCGCCCGGGGGCCGGCCATCACATGGGCGAAGGCCTTGGCCGTGTAGACGGGATCGAGCAGGACACCTTCGGTCCGGGCCAGCACGTGCAGCGCCTCCTGCGAGGCGTCGGTGGGGATGCCGTACCCCGGGCCCCACTGGGTCTCAACCACCCCCCAGGGCACCGCCGCCGACGCGGCAGCCCCCAGAGCACCGGCCACCTCCCGCACCAGCCGGTCGATGTCTGCGGCCGTCGCCGCAGCATCGTGGTAGACGCACACCGCCTCCACCGAGGCCTCGGCGCCCGACAGACCGAGCCCCAGCGCCAGGCCGGCTGCAGTGCCTGCGGTGCTGGCCGCCACGACCACTCGGACGGGGCCGAGGCCGGCCGCGGCCAACTGCACAGCCAGCTCGCGGCCACCGTCGACGTAGCCGAGGGTCCCCGTCGCGTCAGAGCCGCCCGGGGGGATGACCAGCACGCCATGACCGAGGGCGACGGCCCCGTCATAGATCTCCGCGAAACGCACGAAGGCATCGTCCTCCGAGGCCACCACGTGCACCCGGGCGCCGAGGATGCCGTCGAGGAGCCGGTTGCCGGATGCTTCATAGTCGGTGCCGGTGCGCGCCACCGCCCTGGTCAGCACCAGGTCGCACCCGAGCCCGCGTGCCGCGCAGGCCGCCGCCGTCTGACGGGCATGATTCGACTGGAGCGCTCCGAAGGTGATGATGCGGTCGCAGCCGTCCGCTTCGGCGCGGCCGAGCAGGAACTCGAGCTTTCGGGTCTTGTTGCCTCCCACGGCCAGGCCGGTGCAGTCGTCACGCTTGATCCACACGGCCGGGCCGCCCAGGGTCGCCTGCAGCCGGGCCGCCGGCTCCAGCGGCGTGGGCCAGTGGCCGAGCGACACGCGGGGTTGCCGGTCGAGCACGGCAAACGCTTCGGCAGGCACAGCGTCGGGAGGCACTGCATCGGAAGGCACGCCAGCACGCTAGGAGTTCGACGCCACGCCGCGTGGCGAGCATGATCGGCACCCATGGCCGTCGTGATCGCCATCGATGCAGGCACCACCGGGGTCCGCGCCTTCGCCGTGGACGACGACGGCGCGCCCGCGGGCTACGCCTACCGCGAGTTCCCCCAGTACTTCCCCCGGCCGGGGTGGGTGGAGCACGACCCCGAGGAGATCTGGGACGCAACCACCGCCGTGCTGGCCGAACTGGTGGCGCGGCTCGGCGATGTCACCGTGGCCGCTCTCGGCATCACCAACCAGCGCGAGACGGTGGTGGCCTGGTCGCG
Source organism: Acidimicrobiia bacterium (assembly GCA_031376015.1). Classification (GTDB taxonomy): domain Bacteria; phylum Actinomycetota; class Acidimicrobiia; order Acidimicrobiales; family JACDCH01; genus JANMIX01. Next base: position 6,306 of record JANMIX010000799.1, read on the forward strand.
GCGCACCGGGCAGCCGCTGGCCCGCGCCATCGTCTGGCAGGACCGCCGCACCGCCGATCGGTGCGATGCCCTGGCGGAGGCCGGGCATCTCCCGAAGGTTCGGGAGGCGACCGGCCTCGTGCTCGACCCGTACTTCTCGGGCACGAAGATGGCCTGGCTCCTCACCGATGGCAACGTGACCGCCGACGCCGACCTGGCCTTGGGCACCGTGGACGCGTGGCTGGTGTGGAAGCTCACCGGCGCCGCAGTACACGCCACCGAAGCCTCCAACGCGAGCCGCACCATGTTGTTCGACCTGCGCACCGGGGCTTGGAGCGAGGAACTGTGCGATCTCCTCGGCGTCCCGCGCGCCGCGCTGGGTGAGATCCGACCGTCGGGCGGTTTCTTCGGGACCACCGCCGAGGGGACACCGGGCGTCGGCGCCGGGATCCCCATCGCCGGGATCCTCGGCGATCAGCAGGCGGCGCTGTTCGGGCAAGCCTGCCTTGTGCCGGGCATGACGAAGAACACCTACGGAACGGGCTCCTTCGTGCTCATGAACGTGGGCGACACCTGCCCGCCGCCGGTGGAGGGGCTGTTGACCACCGTGGCCTGGCAGCTGGCCGAGGGGGCGCCGACCACCTACGCCTATGAGGGCGCCATCTTCGTCACCGGCGCCGCCATCCAATGGCTGCGTGACGGCTTGGGGTTGCTGCGCGAGGCGGCCGAGATCGGCCCGCTGGCTGCGTCGGTCCCCGATGCCGGCGGGGTGGTCTTCGTGCCGGCGCTCACCGGGCTGGGCTCGCCGTGGTGGGATCCCTACGCCCGCGGGACTGTGGTGGGGATCACCCGGGGCACCACCCGGGCGCACCTGGCCCGCGCGGTGGTCGAGGCCATCGCGTACTCGGTACGCGACGTGGTCGACGCCATGACCGCGGCCTCGGGGCGCACGGTCATCGCCTTGCGGGCCGATGGAGGCGCCTCGGTGATGGACCTGCTGCTGCAACTGCAGGCCGACCAGCTGCGGGTGCCTGTGGCCCGTCCGGTGGTGCAGGAGACCACCGCGCTGGGCGCCGCCAACCTGGCCGGCCTGGCCGGCGGCGACTGG
>JANMIX010000059.1:0-7804 GCA_031376015.1 Acidimicrobiia bacterium
CACCGAAACCGCCTCCCGCGGACCAGAGAACTGCGTAAACGTCGCGGGTGTCGGCCTGCAGCGGCCATGGCTTCAAGTTCACGCCTGCAATCGGCCGCCGGGCGGCGGCACTGGCCATGGGCACCGCTGCCGCCGAGTGGCCCTGATCAGCACGCCGCGGCGACAGCCGGCTCAGGCGGACTGCTCGACGAGGCGGCGGGCGATCACCTTGAGGCACAGGGTCTCGTCGGCCCCTTCGAAGATCGACAGGACCCGGGCATCCACGAAGTAGCGGCTCACCGGGAACTCCTCGGCGTAGCCCATGCCTCCGTGGATCTGCATGGCCTCGCGGGTCACCCATTCGGCTGCCTTGCACACATATGCCTTCACCATGGCCGCTTCCAGCGTGCCTTCTCCCTTGGCCATGAGGCGGGCGACCTCGTAGGAGAACTGACGGGCTGCCTGGATGATGAAGGCCATCCGGCCGAGCTTGGCCCGGGTCAGTTGGTAGTCCGCGATGGGCTGGCCGAAGACCTTCCGGTTCTCGGCGTAGTCGAGCGCCGCCTCGTAGGCGGCCTGCATCACGCCCACGGCCCGGGCGGCGGTCTGCAGCCGGCCGTTCTCGAAGCCAGCCATCTGCAGGTAGAAGCCCTTGCCGAGGGCATCCTCGCCACCCACGAGGGCGTCGCCGTCCACCCGCCAGCCCTCGAAGCTGATCTCGTAGGAGTGCATGCCCCGGTAGCCGATCGTGTCGATGGGACGGCCCTCCATGCGGCCCCCGCCGTCCTGGGTGAGCACGAAGCCGTGGCCGTCACCACGCTCCTTCTCCACTACGAACATCGACAGGCCCCTGTGGGTCTTCGATCGGTCGGGATCGGTACGGGCCAGCAGCATGAGCACATCGGCCCGTGCGCCGAAGGTGCACCAGGTCTTGACCCCGTTGATCTCCCAACCGCCGTCCACCGCCGTTGCGGTCACCTTGATGCCGGCCACGTCCGAGCCGTAATCGGGTTCGGTCACGGCCACCGCGTTGAGCAGTTCGGCGGTGGCGAGGCGGGGGCAGCCACCGCTGCTTCTGCTCCTCGGTGCCGCCCTTGAGCAACGCCCGGGTGAGGATCTCCGGACGGGTGATCAGCGAGCCGCCGGCGCCCAGCGACCCCCTCGACAGTTCCTCGGTGGCCACCACCATGCCGATGTACTCGCTCTCGCCGCCCGAGCCGTACCCGCCGTATTCCTCGGGGATCGACAACCCGAACGCGCCCATCTCGGCCAGCCCCTCGATGATGTCCTCACCGATGTCCTCGTTATGGCGGTGGATGTGCTCGGCCACCGGCTTGAGCCGCTGCTCGGCGAAGCGCCGGAAGGTGTCCTGCACCATCTCGAAATCGCTGTCGAGGTGTCGGGGTCCGGCGCCGAGGTCGGCGAGGGCGGCGAGGGCCTCGGGGGCCCGCCATTCGCCCACGAACGCACGGGCACCATCGAGCGCGCCGGTCTCGGTGCGCCACATCTGCTCGCGGCCGTAGAGCTTGGCCGCCAGGTCGGCCACGGCATCGGCGACGAAGGCGCAGGTGAGGTGGGCCTCGACGTCGCCGCGCCGCCCGTAGTCGAGCATGGCGTGGGCCGTCTCCACCGCCGCAGCGGCGTGGGCGAGGTCGTAGGCGAGCACCTGCTCGCTGTCCGCACTGCCGGCCGCGGCGAGGGCGGCGACGCCGTTGCGCACGACGGCTCGGGCCAGTTCGACAGCGGACTTGGCAGCAGAGAGATCGGGGGACGCCATGGGCTGAAACGATACCGACGCTCTCTTTCCTTGCTCACATCCGGCAGTGTGGACCGAGCGCGGTCCGGCAATGCCGATGGGCCCGAGCGAGTGTCCTACGCTTCGGCGGCGATGACGACCTATGACCGCCCCTTCGGCCGGCACTTCGAGGATTTCGAAGTCGGTGACATCTACAAGCACTGGCCGGGCAAGACGATCACCGAATACGACGACCATCTGTTCTGCATGATCACCATGAACCACCACCCGGTGCACACCAACGCGTGGTTCGCCGAACACGAGAGCCCACACGGCAAGAACCTTGTCGTGGGCAACCTCGTGTACTCCCTCGTGCTGGGCATGAGCGTGCCCGACGTCTCGGGTTCGGCCATCGCCAACCTCGAGGTCGAGACCCTCAAGCACGCGAAGCCGACCTACCACGGCGACACCATCTACGCCGAGACCCGCGTGCTCGACAAGCGGCTCACCTCCAAGGGTGACCGCGGCGTGGTGTCGGTGGAGACCAAAGGCATCAACCAGCACGGTGACGAGGTCTGTTACTTCCGCCGCAAGGTGATGGTGTGGACCGGCGATGCCGGCCCTGCCCGCGGCCGTCCCTACGACGGGACCATCTGGGAATCAACCGAATCGTGAACATCCCTCCAAGTTCGCCGCCGGCGCTCAGCCCGCACGACGGTTTCGGTTCGAACGCAGCCGAGTACGAGCGGGCCCGGCCCGGCTACCCCGCCGAGATGATCGACGCCCTGCGCCGTCACCTCGGGATCCATCCCGGCGCCCGCGTCCTCGACCTGGCGGCGGGAACCGGCAAGCTCACCCGTCTGCTGGCCAGCGCCGGTTTCGACCTGGTCGCGGTAGAGCCGGTGGCGGCCATGAGGGTCCAACTGCGCGAGGTCCTACCCGATGTAGAGGTCCTCGACGGGACGGCCGAGAACCTGCCCTTCGCCGACGGTTCGCTCGACGCGGTGACCGTCGCCCAGGCGTTCCACTGGTTCCGGACCGACGAAGCGCTGGCCGAGATCATCCGCGTGCTGCGGCCCGGTGGGGGCCTGGCGGTGGCGTTCAACCGGCGGGACGAATCGGTGGAGTGGGTGTCGGAGATGAGCCGGCTCATCGACTGGCACGGCCAGAGCGTGTCGTCCTACGAGCACACCGATTGGGCGGCCGTACTGCGAGGCGCGGGGCTGGTGGACGTGGCCGCCACCGAAATCGGCTGGCAACAGCCGATGACGCGCGCGTTGCTGGCCGACCGGGTGCGTTCGGTGAGCTACATCGGGGCGATGGCACCCGACGAGCAACAGATCAGGATCGACCGGGTGGTGGCGTTGGCGGCCGGGTTCGCCGAGCCGTTCGACCTGCCCTACACGACCTTGCTGTGGACGGCCCGGCGACCCTGAGCGAACCGGGCCTCGACCTGCCCGGCGCGCTGCTGGGTTGGTGGGAGCGCGAAGGTCGACACGACTTGCCGTGGCGGGCGACCCGCAACCCGTGGGCCGTGCTGGTGTCCGAAGCCATGCTGCAGCAGACCCAGGTCCCCCGGGTGGTGGTCCGGTGGCGCGAGTTCCTCGACCGGTTCCCGACTCCGGCCGCGTGCGCTGCGGCGCCAATGGGCGCGGTGATCGAGGCCTGGCAGGGCCTGGGCTACAACCGCCGGGCCGTCTTCCTGCACCGGGCCGCCACCGCCGTCGTAGAGCAACACGGCGGCGTTCTGCCGGACGATCTCGCCGGTCTTCTAGCCTTGCCGGGGGTGGGGCCCTACACGGCGCGAGCCGTGCTCGTCTTTGCCCATGGCCGTGACTTCGGCCTGGTGGACACCAACGCCGGCCGCTTCGTGGCCCGAGCGCTCGGGGGGCGGGCACTGTCGCCGACCGAGGCACAGGCGATCGCCGACGCGCAGGTGCCTCAGGGCCGTGCCTGGGAGTGGGGCCAGGCGGTGTTCGACCTGGGCGCGATGGTGTGCACCAAACGCGACCCGTCCTGCGAGCGCTGCCCTGTGCGTGCGGGATGCGCGTGGGCGCAGTCGGGTTTCACCGGGGCCGATCCCGTTACCGGTTCGGCCGGCATCAGCCGGCCCCAGAGCCGCTTCGAGGGCTCGTTCCGGCAGGGGAGGGGGCGATTGGTGGACCGCCTTCGCGCCGGTCCGCTGCGCGACGACGAACTGGCGGGAGCGGCGGGGTGGGCCGGTTCGCCGCACCGCACCGCCGATGCAGTGCGTTCCCTCATCGACGACGGCATCGCCGAGTGGGATCCCACGGGAGCGGTGCTGCGCCTCGCCGGGGCCTCTTGAGCCGCCGGGGCCGGCGCACCAGGAGCACCGCAGCGTCGCGTGTCGGCCCGGGCACCAGGCAGGGAGGTCAGTCCCCGCCGGTGGCGATGAGGTGCGCGATGAGGAGACGGTTCACTTCCGCCGGCTGTTCGAGATGCAGGAAGTGACCCGCCCCCTCGACGATGGCGGCAGACGATTCAGGATGCGGGAGAAAGGCCCCCGCCTGCTCGGCGGCGTCAGCGCCCATGCAACCGTCGGTTCGGCCGTGCAGGTACAGGTGCGGCTGCGTCGGCGTGCCAGCGCAGGCGTCCTCCGCCTCTTGGTATCGCGGGTCGAGACCGATCCCGCTGAGGGTCGCCCGGTAGTAACCCAGCGCGGCGGCGAGGTTGGCCGGGTCCCGCAGCGCGTCCTTCACTGCAGGGAGGTCGGCGAGCGGGTCGTACCCCGGCGACCAGTCGGCCCACAGGTGATCGATGAACTCGAGGTCGTTCAGGGCCACCACCGCCTCGGCCAAGGGGTGCTGGAAGAAGAACATGTACCAGGACCGCTTGAGTTGGGCGTAGGTGAAGAACGCGGTCGCAACCACTGGGGCCGGGGGGACGGCCATCGTGGCCAGGCGGGCCCAGCGTCCGGGAGCGGTCACCGCTGCGCCGGTGGCGATGCGCGCCCCCCAATCGTGACCGACGAGGACGGCATCGGCGCCGCCACCGAGCGCTTCGTGCAGGGCATTGGCGTCGAGTACGCAGGCCCCGTTCTGGAAACAGCCGTCGGTGGGCACCGCCGTGGGCGCATAGCCGCGCAGCCAGGGAGCGACGGCCCTGAATCCGGCCGAAGCCAGTTCGGGCAGCAGGAATCGCCACGTCGGCGCGGCGTCGGGAAAGCCGTGCACGAGGAGTGCGAGGGGCGCCTTGGGGTCGCCGCAGGCGAGGTACGCGTGTTCGAGACCGTTGGCTTGTACGGAATGTCGAGTTACTTCCACGGAGTGAAATCTGTCACGTGCGCGCGGGGTAGGAGGTACGCCACCGAAAAGCGAAATAACCTGTTCACTCACGGTCAGATCGTCGCCACGCTCCCCGGGGGGATCCGGAGGGGGTCGGTGCCGGTGGCCGTGCCGAAAAAAGGGGGGCCAGCGCTGCTCAACGTGACGTTCTACGGGGTGAGGGGATCGACGCCGTGCCCGTGCGAGGAGAACCGCCGTTACGGGGGCAACACCTCCTGCGTGGCGCTCGAGTCCCCCGGGTCGCCGCCGATTGTGCTCGACCTCGGCACCGGGCTCCGCTACTGGGGCCAGACGCTGGCGGCCGACGGGAGCTTCCGTGGCGCGGCGCTGGTCACGCACCTCCACTGGGACCACGTGCAGGGCCTGCCCTTCTTCGTCCCCGCCGATCGCGTCGGAGCCGAACTGGACATCTACGGGCCGCCGCAGGCCGACGGGCTCAGCCTGGAGGACGCCTTCGGTGAGTTCATGCGTCCTCCGTACTTCCCGGTCCGCTTCAGCGACCTGCGCGGCGCCTACCGGTTCCACGACGTGTCCGACGTCGACGTGGCGGTGCACGACGCCAAGGTCCGTGTGCGGACCGTGCCCCATGTGGGCGGGACGAACGGCTACCGGGTCGACATGGCCGGGGTCACCGTCGCCTACCTGAGCGACCACCAACAGCCGATGGACGGATCGATGGACATCGCGGGCGGGGTCATGGACCTGGCCGAGGGAGTCGATCTGCTGATCCACGACGCGCAGTACACCCCCGCCGAGTTCGAGGAGAAGCGGCACTGGGGTCATTGTTCGGTGGACTACGCCGTGCACGTGGCGATGGCGGCAGAGGTGCGGACCCTGTGCCTGTTCCACCACGACCCGGCCCACGGCGACGACGCCGTCGACGAGATGCTGGCCCGGGCCCGGGACCTCGTCGCGCAGAAGGGCGCGCCATTGGAGGTCCTGGCCGCGGCCGAGGGCCTCACCATCAACCTGGAGTGAGGTCCCTCCTCCCCATCTGACGACGGCGGCGCGGAGGGTCCGGGTTGGCGCTGTCTAACCTTCCCGCCGTGCCGACCCACGAATCTGCCTTCGACTCCGCCCGCTTCCGTCAGGTCCTCGGTCACTTCCCCACTGGGGTGGTGGTCGTCACGGCCGTGGACGGCGACGAACCGGTCGGCCTGGCCATCGGTTCCTTTTCCTCGGTGTCCCTCGACCCGCCGCTGGTCGGGTTCTTCCCCGACAAGTCGTCGACGTCGTGGCCCCGCATCGAATCGGCCGGCCACTTCTGCGTGAACGTGCTGAGTGAGACCCAGGAGGCGGTGTGCCGAACGTTCGCCTCCAAGGGCGCGGACAAGTTCGCCATGATCGGCTGGCGCGCCGGTCACACCGGCGCCCCGATCCTCGAAGGGGTGCTGGCCTGGATCGACTGTGAGATCGACCAGGTCGTGGAGGCCGGCGACCACTGGTTCGTCATGGGCCGGGTCGTCGATCTGGATGTGCCGGGTGAAGGCTCGCCCCTGGTCTTCTTCCGGGGTGGCTACTCCAAGCTGGGGTGAGCGAAGCCCGGGCGGGGCTGGGCGGGGAGCCCGAGGTGTTCGACCAGCAGCGCCTGCAGCCAGGCCTGCTCGCGCCACACGTCGTAGCGACCCGAGGGGCCTCCGTGGCCGGCGCCCATCTCGGTGCGCAACAACACCTGGTGGGAGCCGGTGGTGACCTCGCGCAGGCGGGTCACCCACTTGGCGGGCTCGTGGTAGCCGACTCGAGGATCATTGAGCCCCGCGGTGGCCACCACGGCCGGGTAGGGGACCGCGGTGATGTTCTCGTAGGGCGAGTACGACTTCATCACCGCGTAGATCTCCGCTGATTCGATGGGGTTGCCCCACTCCTCCCACTCCACCACGGTGAGGGGCAGGTCAGGGTCGAGGATCGTCTCCAGCGCGTCCACGAAAGGGACCTCGGCGAGCACGATCCTGAACAGCGAGGGGTCCAGGTTCAGTGAGGCTCCCATGAGCAGGCCGCCGGCCGACGCGCCCCGGCAGGCGAGACGCCCGGGTGCGACGACCCCCTGATCCACCAACGCCCGCCCACAGGCGACGAAATCGGAGAACGAGTTGGGCTTGAACTCCAGCCGTCCCTGCTCGTACCAGGCCCGTCCGCACTCGCCGCCGCCGCGGACATGGGCGATGGCGAACACGAGGCCCCGATCCAGCAGCGGCAACCGCAGGGCCGAGAACCACGGATCCGAACTGGCCTCGTAGGCGCCGTAGCCGTAGAGCAGTCCGGCGGCGGTGCCATCCAGGGCGGTGTCGGCCCGTCGTACGAGCGACACCGGAACCTCGACACCGTCGGACGCCGTTACCCACCGACGCTCTTCGAGATAGTCTTTCTCGGCGAAGCCGCCCCGCACCGGCGTCTGCTTGAGCAGCCGCCGCTCACCGGTGACGAGGTGTTCCTCGAAGATGCTCGGGGGTGTGACCAGCGACTCGTAGCTGAAGCGGTACCACTCGGTGTCGTAGGTGAGGTTCTCGCCCGGCTCGACCGTGCGAACCTCGGAGGTGAACTCGATGCGCCGGGGCGTTTCCGTGCCGTCGAGCACCACCAGCGAAGTGGTGGCATCGCGACGTTCGTGCACCACGAGGTGCTGCGCGAACGCCTCCACGCCACTCACCCGCACACCGGCACCCGGGGCGTAGACCGGCCGCCACTGCGCCGGGGCCCAGTCCGTGAGGGGCGCGCGGAACACGGCGAAGTCGGGATGACCGTCGTTGGCCACGATCACCCCGTAGTTCATCGCCCCCAGCCAGCC